>JANOEM010000159.1:0-13915 GCA_031413195.1 Actinomycetes bacterium | reverse complement strand
CGTGGCCGTTGGCCTGCTCGACTTCGACTTCGCCGCACCCGGCAGGCCGGTGTACGACCTCGCTCAGTTCGCACGGATGTGCGTACCGGTGGACGACGAGATCAACTCTCGCCGCCTCGGCTGGGAATCCCCGAACGTGTTCCGGCGGCTTCGACTCGTCGCCGATGCATACGGCCTGCCGCCTCATCGCGCCGAGTTCCTCGATGCTCTGACCGAGGGAATCGATCGGGGCGGCGAGTTCGTGCGACGTCGGGTGGATGCCGGCGATCCGAACTTCATTGCGATGTGGAACGAGATGGGGGGAATGGAACGGTTCGAACGCCGCCGCCGTTGGTTCGCCGAGCACGTCGACCAGTTCGCGGAGTCGCTGGGATGAACGCCGACGGTGAGTTGCGGATCCGCGAGGCGGTGCGAGCCCTCGTTGTCGATGGCGATGATCGGGTCCTGCTCGTGCGGTTCGAGTTCCCGAACTCGACCATCTGGGCACTTCCGGGAGGAGGAATCGATCCGGGCGAGGGACACCACGAGGCGCTTTGCCGCGAATTGCTCGAGGAGATCGGCCTGACAGATGTGGAGATCGGCGCACATCTGTGGAACCGGCTCCATATCGTCGCGTTCCTGAACGGGCAGTTCGACGGCCAACGCGAACGCGTGCACGCGGTGCGGGTGGCGGCAGGGTTCGAGCCGCGCCCGACGTTCACCTGGGAGCAGTTGAACGCCGAGTACGTGTTCGAGATGCGCTGGTGGACGCTCGCCGAGTTGGAATTGATCGACACCGCGACGGCCCCTGCCAAGCTGGCGTCGCTGTTCCGCGAGTTTCTGGAGACCGGCCCACCAAGCGTGCCCCACACCCTTGATGGATGATCTGCGTACCACCCGGGTGGTACGCAGATCATCCATCGGGGTTGGGACGATGACGACCGTGACGACCGTGATGACCGTCAGCGGAAGTCGCGGCTTGCGAGCTTGCCCGTGCCTGTGCCGGTACCCGAGATCGAGTCGGCCGGGAGTCGTAGCGGTGTGAGATGTTCGGCGACGATGTTGATCACGCCTTCGTTGCGTTCGAGGGTGCCCCGGATGAGCAGGGCCGGCGCTTCTCGAGCGGTTCGGCGGAAGCGGGCCCAGCAGCCCTTCGAGCAGACGATGTTGATCAGGCCGGTCTCGTCTTCGAGATTCATGAAGGTGGTGCCCTGAGCCGTCATCGGGCGTTGGCGATGGGTGACCAACCCTGCGACCAGAACCTTGGATCGAGGCTCGCAGTCCCACAACCCGGTGGCCGTGGTGACACCCATCTGCTGGAGTTGGGTTCGCATGAACCGGGTTGGATGACCATCCGGCGCAACGCCGGTTGCCCACAGATCAGCGACAGCGATCTCGACCGGGTCCATACCGGGCAGTCTCGGTGCGATGGCACCGGTGACCACTCCCTCGAGCCGATCTGGCCGTGACTGCGAGACCGCGCCCACCGCCCACAGCGCCTCGCGGCGGTCGAGCCCGAAACACTCGGTGAAGGCACCGGCTGTAGCCAAGGCCTCCATCTGGGCGAGATCGAGCGCCGGGATTCGCCTGGCCAGATCTTCGGTGCTTCGGTACGCACCGTTGGCGATCCGTTCCTGCTCGATCTCGTCGGCCAATGCAGCGCCGATGGAACGCACCGACGACAGCCCCAATCGCACAGCCTGACCGGTGGCCGACTTCGGATCGGCCTGAAGGGTCGCCGCCGAAAGCGATCCGTTGAGATCAGGGGTGCGGGTCAGGACTCCGTGACGGCGGGCGTCTTGGACCAGCGAGTGCGGCGACCAGAACCCCATCGGCTGGGCATTGAGCAACGCCGCGCAGAACGCTGCCGGCTCGTACAGCTTGATCCACGACGACGCGTAGACGACGCGTAGACGAGGTAGGCGAACGAGACCGAATGACTTTCGGGAAAGCCGTAGTTGGCGAATGCCGCCATCTTGACGAACAACTCCTCGGCGATGTCGCCAACGATGCCGCGCTCGGCCATCCCCTCGAAGAGCCGCTGACGAAGCTTCTCCATCCGTTGCTTGGATCGTTTGGAGCCCATTGCCTGACGGAGCTGATCAGCTTCGGAAGGGGTGAACCCGGCGACATCGATGGCCATCTGCATCAACTGCTCTTGGAACAGTGGTACCCCAAGGGTCTTGCCCAACGAGTTCTCCAACAGCGGGTGGAGGTAGGTCACCGGTTCCTGGCCATTGCGGCGGCGGATGTAGGGATGGACCGACCCGCCTTGGATCGGGCCGGGACGGATGAGCGCGATCTCGACCACGAGGTCATAGAACTTGCGCGGCTTCAACCTCGGCAGGGTGGCCATCTGGGCCCGGCTCTCGATCTGGAACACACCGACCGTGTCGGCCCGGCACAACATCGAGTACACCTCGTCGTCTTGGGGCAAGGTGGCCAGGTCGACTTCGTAACCCTGATGCTCGCGGATCAGGTCGATCGCGCCATGCAGCGCGCTGAGCATGCCGAGGCCGAGCAGATCGAACTTCACCAACCCGGCTGCTGCACAGTCGTCCTTGTCCCACTGCAGCACGCTGCGGTTCTCCATCCGGCCCCATTCCACCGGGCAGACCTCGATCACCGGCCGATCACAGATGACCATCCCGCCGGAATGGATGCCGAGATGGCGGGGCGCATCCTCGATCTCGGCAGCGAGTTGCAGCACCGCCACCGGTATCTCGTGACCCGATTGGTCGGCCGTCGCTGCGACGTTGCCCCATGCATCGACCTGCTTGCTCCATGCATCCTGTTGGCCCGGCGCATACCCGAGCGCCTTGGCCATGTCACGCACCGCCGATCGGGCGCGGTAGGTGATCACGTTGGCCACCTGGGCGGCATGGTGGCGGCCATGTTTGGCGTAGACGTACTGGATGACCTCTTCGCGACGGCCACTCTCGATGTCGATGTCGATGTCGGGCGGGCCGTCACGTTCGGGCGAGAGGAACCGCTCGAACAACAACCCGAGCGACACCGCATCGGCCTTGGTGATGCCGAGGGCGTAGCACGCGGCACTGTTGGCGGCACTGCCCCGACCCTGGCACAAGATGTCGGCGCGTTCGCAGAACTGGACGATGTCCCACACCACGAGGAAGTAGCCGGGAAACCCGAGACCCTCGATGACGTCGAGTTCGTGGTCGATGGTTCGCCACGCCCTGGCCCGGATCGAGAGATCCTCGCCGGCTTGGGGGCGGGTCCCGTAGCGGCGGACACCGCCGGCTTCGACCAGTTGGCGCAGGTACTGCATCTCGGTCAGGGGTGTGCCGTGAACGTCGAGGGGGCACTCGAACGGTGGCAGGTTGGGAGCGACCAGGGACAGATCGAACGCTGCAGCGCGGCCGATCTCGGCTGCCGCTGCGACGACGCCCGGGTAGCGTCCGAACCGGCGCTTCTGCTCGGCCCCGCTGCGCAGGTGTGCCGTTGCCCCGGCCGGCAGCCATGGATCGATCTCGTGCAGGCTGCGACGGGCCCGGACCGCCGACAGGGCCGTCGCCAAGCGGCGCTGTTGGGGGGTTGCGTAGTGGACGTCGTTGCTCGCGATGCACCGTACGTCGTGACGACCGGCGATCTCGGCAAGGGCATCGTTGCGAGCCGTGTCCAGCGGATCACCGTGATCCCACAGTTCGACCACCACCCGTTCATGGCCGAACAGGCTGATCAAACGCTGCAGTTCGCGAGCAGCCGCCGCGGGGCCGTTGCGGACCAGCGCTGCGGGGACCACCCCGGTGCGGCACCCGGTGAGCACCCACCACGCCGACTGTTGGGCACACGGGCCGCCGCCGGCGGCGGCGACCTCGCTGAACTGATCGAGCGAGAACCGAGGCGCCCCCTTCTCCCCCGCCAACTGCCCGAGGCTGATCGCCCGTGCCAGTCGCGCATAGCCGACCGGACCGTCGGCCAGCACGACGACATGTTCGCCCGCAGGTTCCGCCAAGCCGGGCTCGTAGCGGGCGATGTCAAGGGTGATCTCGGCCCCGAACACCGTTGCCAGACCGACTGCCTTGGCCGCCTCGGCAAAGCGGACCACACCGTAGAGGCCGTTCTGGTCGGTGAGCGCCAACGCCTCGAGGCCCAGGCGTGCCGCTTCCTCGGCCAACTGTTCTGGATGCGACGCCCCGTTCAGGAACGAGAAGTTGGATTGGCAGTGCAACTCGGCGTACGGCGTGACTGGCTGCGATGCGCGCCGTGCGACCTCATCGGCCCGATCAGGAGACGGTTCGAATGGCTGGCGCTTGCGGGTCCATGCCGGTCCATCCCCACCGGCGTTCCAGCTCGAGCTGCCCGGCGCGCGGCCGTTCGAACCGCGTTCCGATGCAGGCTCCGGGGCACCGGAAACCCGGTGCTGACCGTCGGATAGGGTTCGCTCGAGATCGCGCCACGGCATTGCCGGATTGTTGAACCCCATGGGTGTAATGTATCGAACACCTGTTCGTATATCCAGAGGACTCGTTTTTCTTCTTTCGCCACCGGAAAGGAAGGTCTGATGACCGTCACTGCCTACCTCATCGTCAGCGGTGCCGCCGCTGCGCTCGACTTCTATCGTGATGCATTCGGCGCAGTCGAAACCGAACGGATGGTCGGCGACGACGGTCGCATCGGCCACGCCGAGTTCGTCATCGGCGATTCAACGCTGATGATCGCCGACGAGTATCCCGAAGTCGACGCCGTCGGGCCCGCCAGCCGCGGCGGCCCGACATGTGCATTCACGATCGAAGTCGCAGACGCGGCTGCCGTCGACGCGACATTCGCCACCGCCGTCGCCCTGGGCGCTACCGCTACACGCGAGCCTACCGACCAGTTCCATGGCAGTCGGCAGGGCACCGTCACCGATCCGTTCGGGCATCGTTGGACCCTGAGTGCGCTCATCGAGAACCTCACTGCCGAGGAATACGCGGCACGAGCGGCAGACACGGACCACGGCAGCTACACCGTCGAGCGCACGGGAACCGAATCAGCCGTGGCAGGCCATCAGCTCAAGGTCCTGGCAACCGGTGACCTGTACTACTTCACGCTGCCCGTGCAGGACATGGCGCGAGCACAGCGATTCTTCGGAAGCGTTTTCGGCTGGCAGTTCGGCGCACCAGACGAGGGTCACATCAGCAACATCAGTGCACCTCCCGGCGGTGTCAACACAGGCACGGCCGACACCGGGGCGCGACTCTGGTTCGTGGTCGACGACATCCATGCTGTGGCGCAGCGCGTCCGCGATCTCGGTGGCACAGCAGAGGAACCGGTCCACTACGACTCGGGCTGGTCATCGAACTGCACCGACGACCAGGGCACGGTCTTCAGCCTCAGCGTGCCCTCGCCCAAGTACTCGGCCTGACCTCAAACGCGACACCGGCGACCGGCCGAGACAATTCGGCCATGCCATCGACCGTGAGCGCTTCGCCACATCGGATGTAGCAAACCGAGCACGGTCCGGCGTTGTGAGTCGAGCGCCGCCGGCGCATCCTCACGCACGACGCGTCCCCGTCGTGCCCGATTTGCCACATCGGATGTAGCAAATCGCGCACCGCCCGACGGTGATCAACCGGCGACTCGTTCAGCGGCGGCGGCGGGTGTTCGGCGCACAGACGTGCCGGGGAGCGGCCACGCGTCCCGTCGTGCGCGACTTGCCACATCGGATGTAGCAAATTGCGAACGGTCGGGCGTTATCAGCGGCTGCTCGAACCAATCCTCAACCGGTGAAGTACCCGTTGAGGTCGATCACGAAGTGCGATTGCTGGAGGGCGAAGACGTTCAGCCCACCGAGAGCCGAAAGCTTCAGCAGCGCACCGTTGGCCACAGGCTGACCAGCCGAGAAGTTGAGCGTCGACGTGGGTGGCAACGCAGCGCCCGGATACGCGGTGAGAAACCCCGGTCCAACCTCGTCGGTTGCGGTGAGATTCAGCGAGATCGCGACGACGCCGGCAGGGATCACCGGCAGCGGGCTGGCAAGACCGGTCAGCTGAACCGAACGCGCTCCGCCACCGACCAGGGCGCCTGCAGCCTGCGAGCGGCTGTCGTAGGCGCGACCAGTAGGCACCGGGACGAACCGCCCGGTCGACACGACCGCCGCCGTTGCGTCGGTGATGTATCCGGTGACATCGACGACGATGTGCGAGCCCGCACTGGTGAACACGCTGACCGTTCCATTTGCCCCGAGCGGGACGATCACCGTGTTCGCCGACGCTGAGCCGGGGACGTAGTTGACTGTCGAACTCGACGGCACCGAACCCGTTGGTTCAGCGCGCAGGAACCCGGGCGCGAGGGCATCTGTGGATGTCACGTTGAGGACGAGGGCCGAAACGCCCGAGGCCGGAACGTTGGCCGCTGCAGGAACGACCACCGACTCGCCTGTCGGCAGGTGCGCCGACCAACCCGTTGGGACGAGATCGACCGTGCGCGTGTCCAGGGTTCGGGTCGGGTCGATCGCGACGAACCGGCCCGCCGCCACAGCCACGTCGGTCGGGGCGAAGTAGCCCAAGACGTCGACGATGATATTGCCGCCGGCCACCGTGTACACCGAGATCTTGCCGTCGACACCCAGCGGAACGATCGCGAAGTTGGGCTTCACGCTTCCGGCGACGGCGATGTTGAGCGTGGACGAGGCCCCGAACGGGCTGCGCAGGAACGGAACGGCCTGGATGTAGCTCGCGAGTGGCGCGTCGGTGGATGTGATGTTGACCGCAACGGCAGTTGCGGAGGCCGGTACGGCGCCGACGCCTGCGATGGCAAGGTCGAGAATGCCTTGCGGCGGGAGCTTGCCGACCAACCGGGGCGGGCCGACCGGGCTCGTCGTGCGGGTATCGAGAACTCGCGTTGGGGTCAGTGCCTGGTACGCGGCAGCAGCTACGGGCGCTGCCACGGTGGGAGGAGACGGAAGCCGGATCTGACCGATGCCGTACTTGTTGTCGGGCCCATCTGGACTCGCTGTGCTTCCCTGCACCGCATTGCGGTCGACCGTGAAGTGTCGCACCGCTGCCGCGAGCGGCGGGCCCGGCAGCGCAACCCCCGCATCGAGCAACAGCGCAGCCATTCCTGCCGCTGAGGGCGACGCCGCCGACGTGCCGTTGAAGCACGTCTGGTACAGCGGGCTGGCCACGCACGATGGTGCTGACACGTCGGGCTTGATCCGGCCGTCGTTGGTCGGGCCCTGCGACGAGTACGAGGCAATGGCTTCGGGGCTCCCCGATCCATCGGCCGGATCGATGGCACCAACTGCGATCAGTTGCGGGTTGAGTGAGTCCACCACTGGCTTGGCCGCTGAATACGAAGCCTGGGAACGGCCGAGTTCCAGGTAGCCGGATCCGAGCGCGATCTCGACGATGTCGGGGTCGCCGGCGGTTGAAGTCCCCGGCTTGCGCTGGATCCGGATGTAGGAGATTCCGTCGGCGAATCCGAAGTTGTTCTGCGCGCACAGAAACGCGTCGGCCGCTTCGAGCGGAGGCGCGCCGTTGGCCTGAACGTCATCGGTCGAATCGACATACTGGAGATCTGGAGGATTGAAGCCCTCGCCATGAGCGAGATCGGGGTTGAAGATCGGTGCCCACGTCTCGATGATGTAGTCCGTACGAAGGTTCGCCGGCTTGTCCCAGTCGTTCCAACGTACGCCATCGAACAGCACGCATTGCCCACTGAGGCGCAAGTAGGTGTCGACCCCAGGGCCGTTGTCGAAGTCGACGTAGCCGCCGGACTGACCGAGATCGGCGGGCACGACGATCCGGGCGTAACCGTCCTGGGCGTCGTTGCCGGTGGAGTTGAACCAGGTGATACCCCGCGCCGCGGCATAGTCGACGACTGCTGCCAGTGGGCCGGTTCCATCACCCGGGCCGTCGTACGCCGCTCCGAGCGAACGGGTGATGATCATGACCCCGTTCTGGGCGAACCAGTCGATCGCCGCTCTCAGGTCGCTGACCGTTGCCGTCGAGGCGATGAACAACTCAGCGGCAGGTGCCATATCGCGCACAACCTGGGCGACGGCAACCCCATGCTCGAACCCGTCCCCGTCGTTGACGCCGTCGCTGTTCAAAGGATCACAAAGTCCCGAAGCCGCCGAGTCGAGACAGAACCGATGCGCCACATCGGGGACCGGGCCGTTCTCGACCGGGTTCCATAGACCGAGATCGAAGTAGTCGATGATTCCGACCTTGACAGATCCGTCGATCCCGGCTGCCTGCCATGCAGCAGCGTTGGTGATCTCGACGTTCTGCCCGATGACCGCTCCGAAACCCGGCCCGACATCGGCTCGTAGCCGAGGTTGGGTCGGCGGCCGACTGACGAGCTGGGGGGGTCGCACGAACGTGACATCCTCTGCCGATGCGACCTCGTCAACCTGATCGCTGGGAACCTCGGCCTGAACGATCTCACCCTCGACTGATCCAACGACCGTGCCGCCCAATTCCTCGATCGCGTCGCCGACTGCACCTGTCTCGTCGGTGAGGACCTCGATCATCACCATCGTGTCGTCGCGGGCGTCTGATGCCGATGCGGCGCTACCGACCGGCGCTGCAACGAGAGACGCCGAAACCGCCACGACAATGGTGAGTCCAAACCGCAATCGCAATCTGCTCATCGTTTGCTGCGTCTCCGAATCCGTGCGTGACAGTATTCGTCACTCGAGACCCCGGACTTGAATCCGCGGTCGTTCACCCGTCTCGATCAACATATCCCGAATGGCCGCGAGCGCACCGGTCAGCCCGGGATCAGAAATCGAGATTGCCTCGGCCCATGAGAACCACCGCACGTCCTGGCTCTCACCAGGCGGTGGGGACGGCTCGGCATCTTCTGCGATCAGCAGGTATCGCAGGTCGAGATGGGTGTGGCCACGAGGTCCGGGGTGAACGTCGACGTGGATCAATTGCGGACCGCCTTCGGGGTGACGTACCTGGAGGCCGGTCTCCTCGAACGCCTCGCGGCTCGCACCATCCCATGGAGTTTCGCCGATATCGATGTGCCCGCCGGGTTGCAGCCAGAGGCCGAGACGCTTGTGAAGGTGCAACACCACACCCCTCGGTCCGATCACGATCGCGGAACCGGTGACATGAACGAGTCCGGCATCTTCGCTGAAAGGTTCGTCGAGCAGATCGAAATGCTCGACGAACGCGCCGAGCGAGACCCGTTCGCGTTCGTCGACCGGCGTGCGGGTCGAAACTGCCGCCTTGATCTCGTCACGTAACTGCACCCAAATCACCGTAGCGACCGGTACGTGCCCATCCGCCCGACGGACCCGGCATCACGGCCAGTGACGTGCTCAGTGACGTTCTCGATTTGTTCACGTTCCGCGTCATCATCATTGTCAAGAAACGTTCCTTTAGGTATGGAGATGTCGCGCCGATACAAGTTCACCAAGCAGGGACACACCGCAGCGTGCGGCCTGACCCTTTACGAAACGGCGGAAGACACCCCTATGGCCGAGCCCGATGCACAACTCGCACCCAGAGTGCTGATCGCCGTCGGCGATGCACTGCTGCGCCGCGTGGCATCGACGGGTCTGCGCGATCGCGGATTTTCCGTCAGCGCCACGAACGAAGAGTCAGCTGCAATGGTGTTGGCCCGGTCGTTTGCCCCCGATGTCATCTTGGTCGACCTGACCTTGCACGGTCCGACCGGTGGAACGCTGTTCGATGCGTTGCGCGGTACAGCCGACTGTTACCTGGTCGGCCTTGCCCCCGAGAACTCCGAGACCGATCGAATTCGTGCCCTGCGTGCGGGCGCCGACGATGCGGTGTCACTGCCGATTTCGGCCGAGGAACTCGCTGCTCGCTGCCAGGCTCTGCTGCGTCGCCCTCGTCAACTGCACGCCCGGTGGGACCCAATGGCTGCGTCGATGGTCCGGATCGGACCGATGCAGGTGGATCTCGGCCGCAAGGAACTGCGAGTGCGCGGTCACGACGTACCGGTGACCCGGATCGAGTTCGCCTTGTTCGAACAACTCTGTCGGAAGCCGGCCGAGGTTTGCTCACGCGTCCATCTGCTCGAGCAGGTCTGGGGCCCGAACTGGGTCGGCGACACCCACGTGGTGGACGTGCACCTGTCGAACCTGCGCCGCAAGCTGCAGCGCCACGCCCCCGAACTACGATTCATCCACACCGTGCGTGGGATTGGTTTCCGGCTCAGCAACGATCTGCTTCGCGCGGAGCGTGACCGTCGAGGCGACGACGCGATGGTGGCCACCGCCTGACTTGCCGGGGTAACCGTCACGAATACACGAACTACGAATACACGGCTGTGATCCACCAGTGCTGGTTCTCGACGACGGCCAGCAGAGCAGCGCCGTTGGCGGTGACAATCTGGAAACGTGCCATCCGGCGGTGATGCTGGGGATCCCACCAACGTTCATCGAGCGGCCACGGTCCGGCCCATGCCGTGATCGTCTGGACATCACGGCCATGCACCGACACCGTAACGGGAGTGCCGCTCATCTCGCCACGTCCGTCGACCCGTACGACCCGCCCGTTGCCGTCGAGTACCTCTGCGGGGACGGCCTCACTCATCACCGTTGCAGGAGAAGGGGCTGGGAGTTGACCTGGCCACGGCACCTCGGCGGCGAGCAGCCGATCGGCCGGTTCACCGACATCAGCCTGGTCGACAGAGACCCACTGGTAGGTGTCACCTGGTTGGCGACCGCCCCGCCAAGCCGGCACGAAGACCCGCTGCTCGCCGACCAGACCTGCGACCCGGGCAACCGCCCGTGATGCCCATTCGTCGGCAACGCTGCGACCTCCCCAGAACCCGAGTTGCGTCCCGTTGTCGGGGCGGACTTCGTCGGGCACCAGTCGCAGCAACACGACCCCACCACTGAGCCCGCCGGATCCGCCACCGGATCCGCCACCGGATCCGCCACTGGGTCCGCCGGACTGCTGGATCCAGCCGTCGAGTTGCCACCGCACCCGTTCGGTGATTGCCGCCGCATTGAGCCCAGTCGGCCGGTACCAGAGATGCTCGCTGCGCTCGCCATGTTCGGTCTCGGCGATGACCGCCAACCGCGTGCACACCCGGCCATCAGCGATCAGCATCGCGTGTAACTCATTTGCCAACTGCTTGGCGGTGAATACCAGAGGGTCCAGGAGATGAACGGGATCCTCGAACGAACGCGACACCAGCAGATCCGGTGACGGCGCCACCGTGCCCGGCGCTCGATCATCACCTCCGGCTGCGATTCGGTGAGCGAACGCGCCTGATGGGCCGAACCGGGCCAGGACGTCGGGGGCAGGCAACGCTGCGAGACTGCCGAGGGTACGCAGACCGAGGCGTTGCAGCAGATCGACGAGCTCAGCACTCACCCCGGCGACATCGCGGAGGAACGCAACCGGCAAGGGACCCAGGAACGCCCGAGTTGGTTGCGGACCGGCAGCAACGATGGTCGGTTGCCGACCTGGGGTACGAGCAGCATGTCGGGCTGCGATGCCGGCGGTGAATCGACCATCGCCGATGCCGATGCCGAGACGGCCGGTGACCCCAGTCTCTGTTTCTGTTGCAAGTGCCGGTACGGCTTCGACGACGAGTTGGCCGACTCGCATCGCCATTTCGTGCTCGCCACCGAAGTATCGGGACGGCCCACGGGCCAAGAAGGTGAGCAGCCCGGGTTCGGTCGTTTCCAACCGAGGCACCATCTGACCGACGCTGCGGACTGCTGCTTCGAACTCGCGGCCATCGCGAGCCGGATCGTGATCGATGATCTGCAACGACGGACAGATCCGTTGGGCCTCGCGCCGTCGATGACCCTGACGCACGCCTGCGGCTGCGGCCGTAGGCGTGCGCGCGAGGACACGATTCGCGTGGAGCACGGCCGCCGGCTCGCTGGCCGGAGCCCCAGCGGCAACCACCGACCAGTCCGGGCAATGCACGACGACCAACCGTGGCGGCGACCCAACGTCACCGGATCTGCGCGCCACGATGCCCTATCCCGTCTGCCGGAACACGGCTGGTGTTGCGACTGTTGTGGGCACGGCGGTTGTGGGCACGGCGGTTGTCGGCTCGATCCCGCCATGCGCGCCGGGCAACCAGATCTCGACCTGGCGGGCTCGGGGAGAACGACGCCCGGTGGCCGACAGGACCAGTCGGCGACGGGCGAGTCGGCCGGAGCCGTCACCGAGTCCTTCCCATTGTGAACTGAGCCCGGTCACGGTGATGTCACAGATGAACGGACCAGGATCACCGATTACGACCAGCACGGCCCCGCGCGCCTGTAACCGCGCCTGCAACCGACGAACATCGCCAGGGCGAACAGCGGACGCCCCGCGAAGCACGATGAGGTCGAACCCGTCGATCAGGGCAGACATCATGTTGGCCCACGACATCTCACCGGCATCTGCCTCGCCGACATCCATCTCGCCGGTATCTCTGGATCCGCGAACCGGTGCAGACACCATCACCAGTCGTTCGAGTGCGATTCCCACCTCACTCGCCGCCCGCAGACCAAGGGTCGCCAAACCAACACAGGCCAACCACGAACCAGCGGCGGAGGCCTCGCAGACGACGGCCAACGCGAGAGACACCCCTGTGCTGCCTCGACAACCAATGACGGATCCGCGAACGAGACCCGCTTCCGGCAGCAACGGCTGCAAGGCAGGGGCCACCGGCAGCACACGGTCGCGAGCGAACGCGACCGGCCCCACCTTGGGAACCAGTTGGGTCAGCCGTTCACGACGGTCCTGTAGCGAAACACGCTCCATCCAACCAGTCTAACGAACAGGTGTTCGATCTGTCGAGGGCTGGTTCTGCTCACTGTCGAGCATGTCGAGCAGGGTGACGAACCGACGCGCGTCGGACACCAGATCGTCGGCACCGAGCGCACGGGCATGGTCCTGATCGAGGATCGCCATCCCACCGATGATCACACGAACCGTCGGCGCTGCAATCCGGATCTCGCTGATGGCTTCGGCAGCGATCGAGAGATGCTCCGCGCGTGTCACCGACAGCCCGACCGCAACGACGCAATCGCTGGATTTCACCATGTGCACGAAGCCGCTCGTCGGGACATCGCCCCCGAGATCCGACACGTCCCACCCGTGATGGCGCAACACATCGGACAACATCGCCAAGGACAGGGCATGATGTTCGCCAGCCGGGGCTCCGAGGATCACTGCGCCACGCGTCCGGCCACGTCGCATGAACCGCGGGCCGAGGCGGCCGACCAGCCGCATCGCAATCCCACTCGCGCGGTGCTCGACGGACACGTCGAGTTCGCCCCTGGCCCACCGGGCACCGATCGAATGCAGCGCCGGGGTCAACACATTGAGATACAACTCGTCGAGTTTGGCTCCCGACGCGAGCGCAGCTTCCATCACGCCCCACGATCCCGCTGCGTCGCCGGCGATCAATCGGGCCTCGAGCCGCTCGGCCCACGGAGCCCGCCGCCGACCAACCCTGTTGTCAACCGGACCGCCAACCGGATCCGATGCCACCGCGTCACCGCCCGCTTGGAACGCAGCCAGGTCGGATCGGTCAACCCTCCAGGTCCCCTTGACTTTGTCGGCGTGCAGCAACCCGAGGCGAACGTAGCGATACACCGTCATGTAATGCACGCCCAGCAACTCGGCTGATTCGTGCAGCGTCAGTTCGGCATCTCCCACGTCCCATCCCCCTCGCAACGTGCCAATCGATCATTTCACACGTCACGATTCGATGAGTCAGTCAGCCGTGATTTGCCTTCCATTTCGCAAGCGCTGCCTGGCTCCGCTCCCACAGCAAAGCCGGTACACGGGGGTCGAGAGCCCCGGCCGATCCGCTATCGCCGGCCCCATCCCCGGTTGCGGCTGCGGCTGATGCTGATGCTGCGACCGGCTCGTCGGCCGGAGCCAGATCTTCGAACGCCGGCGGGGCCATCCCGGGCTTCCAGTACTGGTATAGATCCCGCACCACGTCGAACAGACCGTCTGCGGTAAACCCCTTCTGGAGATCCACGGTG
>JANOEM010000158.1:0-7551 GCA_031413195.1 Actinomycetes bacterium | reverse complement strand
GTGGCTGGTGCGGTGGTGGCTGGTGCGGTGGTGGCTGGTGCGGTGGTGGCTGGAGCTGTCGTGGCTGGAGCTGTCGTAGCAACGGACGGGGGTGAGGTTGCGGCTGGTGCGGTTGTCGGGGGTGCGGTTGTGGCCGGCGCTGTCGTGGCAACGGTCGGCGGTGAGGTTGCGGCTGGTGCGGTTGTCGGGGGTGCGGTGGTCGCCGGTGCCGTTGTGGCAAGGGTCGGCGGTGAATCGGGGGCGGTCGTGGGGGTCGTTGGCAAGGCCGGCTGCGTTACGATCGGTGGCTTGGCGACGGTCACCGGTGGCGGCGGCTGGGTGAATCCGGGTTGGGTGTTCAGCGGCTGGCTGGTCAGCGGTCGGGTGGTCACGGTTGGGGCATTCGTCGGTCCTCCGGCCGGTGTGCCACCGCCCCCTGTCGGGATTGTCACGATGTCGAGCGTGTCGCCTGTGTCGGGCGACAACGTATTCGACGGTGTAGAACCGGATGAACCAGAGGAACCCGCCGTGCCCGCCGCATCGGTGATGTCGGATGTGTCAGTGGTCGCGCCGCTGTCGCCCGTCGCGCCAGTGCCGCTCGGATCGTTGGCGCCGGTGCCCCCCGAACCACCGTCTCCGGAACCGCCGCCGGCACCAGAACCGGCAACGATGACGATGGAGGCGTCAGCTGAGCGAAGGGTCGCCGAGTTGCCGGCCCCCGCCAGGCTGGCGACCGTCAACACCATTGCCGTTGCCACCGATGCAGCGGCTCCGCCGAGCAACACCTGCTGTCCTTTGGGAAGTCGTCGAACCAACCCGATGATGCCGTGGCCGGCAGCGAGACCTGCAAGGTACTGCGCGGCTGGCACGCCGATCAGCAACGGGATCAACACGGCGCGGAGGCGGGTGTTGGTCTCGGTCAATTCAGCCAGAAGCTTCGGGCAGGTGTCGCATGTCGCCAGATGATCGTCGACCTGACGCCGATCGCGGGCAGCGAGGCTGTCGCGAACATAGGCGCCGAGGTTGGAAACGCACTCCTGACAACTGACCGACTTTTGTTGCAGCAGGTGCGACTGGAGGTACGCCTCTCGCAGTCCCTCTCGGGCCCGGTAAGAGAGTGCGGCGACTGCGTTTGGCGCGATACCGAGCAAAGGAGCGACCTCTGCCGCTGAGCGTCCTTCGACCTCGGTGTGCCACAACACGAGTTGCCAGCGCTCTGGAAGGCTCGCGAACGCAGCCGCGACGATTGCTCGATCGTCCTCGCTCGACGATGCGTCGAGGAGCGCAAGGTTCACCACGTCGTCGGGCTGGTCGGTCGTGTCCTCGAGTCGGGTGCGGCGGCCACGCTCGTAGAAGCAGTTGCGCACGGTGGTCAACAGGTACGGCCGGAAGCTGATGTCCGGACCCCCGCCGCGCTGCAGCACGCTGAGCATGCGGGAGAACGCCTCAGCAACCACATCGTCGGCGTCGGCCTTGGATCGGGTCAGTGCACGGGCGGCAGCTCGGGCACTCTGCTGGTGGCGAACGTAGAGTTCGCCGAAAGCGTCGTTGTCACCGGCGCGTGTTGCGAGAATCAATTCGGCGTCGCTGAGAACCACTCGGAGCGTGCTGGCGTCAGTCATGGGAGAGTAAGGAGTCCACGTTAGTTCCCCTTTCTCCCGTAAAAGCGCAAGATTTCATCAACAAAGACGTCATCACGAGCTCTGTATGACGTCATGTGAGCATGAAGCTTGTCGGATCGCGCTCCAAAGGAGACGTGATCGATGCCTGGTTGGCGTCGATCGTGACCGAGTTCGGCAACGGCTGGCACAGCTCTACTGCGGAACGGGTGCTCCCGATCGTCGGCGAGATGATCGAATCGCCGACCCGAATGTCCACATCCGTCATCGAGTTCGGTCATCGCCATGGCGCTGCGCAACACACCCTCGACTTCACGATTCGCTGCCTCGAGCTGCTGACCTGGGCATGTGACGACGAACTCGCTGCGCAGCTGAACACTCGTGACGTTGCGGTTCTGCTCACTGAAGGCTGGAACTCGGGCTCGCTCGGGCACCACCATCGAAGCGTCGATCAGCTCACCCCGATGCCGGTCTTTCTCCATCTGCTCAAACAACGCTACGTGAGCGCCGATTCGGCATCGGATCGGATCAGTCGGCGTGTCGTTCTGGTGGTGGTGGATCTTCGCGAGATCGTGACGTCACGGATCGAGTTCGAGAGTTTGCGGGCGTCGGCCATCGGCACCCTCCGCTCGGTGTGGACAGCGGGAGAGCCGATCAGCGAGGGGGCCCACGGGACATTTGTGGTGATGGCCGAACGCGATCACGATCTTCATGCAACGGTCGGCAGACTCCGACGACTCATGCTGATCGATTCGGCCGTTCAGTCGAACCGGGCCCATGTGTGGATCGAACCCCTCAGCGACGTCGGGCTCCATCTCGAATCGCACCTGGAGAGCTTGGTCGGCCATACCGAACCCCGCTTCGAACCGATTGCCCAACTGGTCTGAGCCGGCGAACCCGACTTACTCGATCGTCCGGCGACGGTCGAGCACCGTCTTTGCCTTCCACGCGCCCCAGATCAACCCCGGCTCCTGCAACGAATGATCTACGTCCGCCCACGTCGCCGGGCTCAGGTCGTAGGCGTCGTTGGGGAACGCCCGAATCGCGAAGTCGTCGCGTCGAGGTCGGGGGATACCGGCCTGATCCAGGAGCTCGGTCGGGTAGCGGACCGCATCTCGCAGGATGCTGAGCGGGTTCGTCCGCTGCCGGTCGACATCGGTGGCGAGGAGTAGTTCCAGCTGATCCAGCACCGCCGAAGACCGCTGCTGCGCCATCACGCGGGCGGAATCGTGGAGCTCCGGCGTGCATTGCCCGGTGAACCGTGTGGCTGTGCGCACGACGCATCGCTCGAGCCAATCCTCGATCACGATTGCGATTGCGTCCAAGAGTTGTTGCACGTAGGGATCCATTGGGGTCATCCTCACACGCGCTGTTCGATGTGGCGATGCGTGGCGATCGGGGCACGACGTACACTCGGCGGTCATGAGGAGACGGCCAGCATTCCCCTCGATTGCTGCGGGTGTCGCAATGACGGTGCTCCTGATGGCATGTACCTCTGGTCGTGGAGGCTCGACGCCCGATACCGAAGTGTCTCCGTCCACAACAGTTGCACCTCGCGTCGACGACGGAATCCTGCGGATCGGCGTCCTGCTCCCCTCCAGCGGTGAGGGCGCCTCGATCGGTCAGTCCGCCCGCGCGGCGATTCGTTCGGCGGTGTCACTGGCCAACGCAAACGGCGGTGTCAACGGCAAAGATGTCGTGCTGCTCATCCGTGATGAAGGTGCTGACGAGGCCACAGCTGCCGTCGGGCTGCAGCAACTGCTCGATTCGCAGGTCGATGTCATGATCGGGCCCGCGTCGTCGAACATCGCAATCGCGCTCGCTCCGACCATTGTCGAGTCGGGAGTCGCTGCTTGCTCTCCAAGTGCTTCGGCGCTTGCTCTCGACGACTTCCCCGACAACCGACTGTTCTTTCGTACCATTCCGTCCGACAGCCTGCAGGCGGAAGCGATGGCCAAGCAGATCGAACAAACCGGCGACACGTCCGCGGCGATCGTGTACATCGACGATGGCTACGGCCGCCCATTCGAGCAGGCCCTGCAGAGCCGCCTTCGGGCGCGCAACATCAGAGTTGATGCGTCGGTCGGGTTCTCTGTCGACGATGACGAGTACCAGACCGAGGCCCGTCGGCTGGTCAACTCAGGCATCGGCGCGATCGCTCTCATCGGAGACGCCGAGGCGGGCTCGAGAATGCTTGCGGAACTCGTCGCAGTCACCACGGGTCAGCCTCGCGACATCGTGTTGAACGACGCACTCCGGCGGCCATGGGAGCTCAGCCTGATCGAGGCGGCCGATGAAACGACGCGGTCCCGGATCATTGGTGTGTCGCCTTCGGTGCTCACGACGAACACCGAACTGCTCGCCGAGATCAACGTCGAGGATCCGACTGCGACGGGTCTGTTCGCCGCACAGGCCTATGACTGCGCCAACCTGTTCATGTTGGCGGCCTTGAAGGCCTCGTCGACCTCGCCGGGGGTGTTGGCCGCTGTTGTGTCCGACATCAGTTCGGTCGGTTCGTCGTGTTCGACCTTCGTCGCATGCGCCGAGATCATCGAAGCCGGACGCAGCGTCGACTACGAGGGAGCCGACGGTCTCCTGGCACTTGGCGACAACGGAGACCTGATCACGGCCCGATATGAGCAGTTCGCCTTCGACGCAGGGGGCAGAGACGTGACGACGAACATCGTCATCGTGTCCGCAACCGGATCTGTCGGAGAATCGTGAGGCTCAGCCGAACAGCTGCTCGACCGGCGTGACGGCGCCGACGTAGAACTGGCCGAACTCGGCGAAGATGGCCGAGGCACGATCGAAGCGCATAGTGTAAACGACGTCTTTGAGGTCGTCGGTGTGGTTACCGAACAACGTGACCCCCCACTCGAAGTCGTCGAGCCCTGTCGAGCCAGTGATCAGTTGGACGATCCGGCCGGCGAACGTGCGTCCACTCTTGCCGTGTTCGTGCATCAACTTCACCCGCTCGTCGTAGGCAAGGGTGAACCAGTTCGCGCCGTTCTCCCGGCGCTTCGACATCGGGTAGAAGCAGAACGCGTGCTTGCCCTCCGGCGGCAGGGTCGGGAACAGACGCGGTTGCAGCATCTCGGCAGGCATTCCCCGTGCGTACTCGCTGACCTCGGTGATCGAGACGTAGCTGTCGGAAATCGTCAAGCCACCTGCTTGGACTGCTGACTGCAGCCGATGCAGAACCCGCATGTCGGGGTGAAGGGCCATGATCGCGACGTCGCTCTTGTGGCCGAGCATCGTTGCGGTGATGATCTGCGCGCCGTCGGCAACGGCGGCCTTTGCGGCCCCGACGATCGCCTCGGCATCCAATCGATCGGTGGTGTGGCAGAACAGGTGCAACACGGTGAGGCCCGTGCTCGGCACGACGGCGGCCGAACCGCCGGGTTCGGTGCCGGTGTTGTCGGTGCTGTCGGTCCTGTCGGTGATGGGGGCCGTGTCGGTGCTGTCGGTGATGGGGGCCGTGTAGGTCATGCGTTCAGGCTTTCGGTCGTCGGTGCGGCCGGGAGCCGCTCCGGGGAGTACACGTTGAGATGGTCGCCGCGGACGAATCCGGCCAGCATCAGATTCGCGCGACGCGCAGTCTGGACTGCGAGCGACGTGGGTGCGCTGACGCTGATCAGTACGGCGAAGCCGGCTGCCCAGGCTTTCTGCACCATTTCGAAGCTGGACCGCCCGCTGACGAACAGCCCGAGAGTACTGGCGGGGAGTTGGCCGTCGAGCAACAGGCGACCGATCACCTTGTCGACCGCGTTGTGGCGACCGACGTCTTCGCGGGTGACCAAGATGTTGCCGGCAGCATCGAATGCCGCTGCACCGTGCACGGCGCCTGTCGAGGTGAAAAGGCCCTGGTCGTCGAGCACCCGCGCGCACAAGTCGGGGAAGCTGTCGATATCGAACCGGTTCGCATGACCGGGATCAAGCGGGGTGAGGCGTTCCGCGAGGATGTCGATGCCGTCGCTGCCACACAGTCCACAACTGCTGGAGGTCAACCCGAGGCGTGGCGAAAACGCGGGCGCGCGTCCGCCGGTCTCGACGGTGACCACATTGAACTCGCTCGCCATCGCCGGGCCATTGGCGCAATACCGAACACCGATGATCGGTACCCCGCCGAGCACCCCTTCGGTGTGGCAGAAACCGGCCGCTAACTCGTAGTCGTGTCCTGGCGTGCGCATCGTCGTCGTCACCAACTCGCCGTCGAGCTGGATCGACATCGGCTCCTCGACGATCAATTCGTCCGGGCGGCGGTGGCGCGAGTCTCCTGCGGTCACGCGGGTGACGAGCATCGTCTCGGTGCGGCGGCGGGCCATCACTTTCGAAGGCTATCGACGCGGCGTAGCGTATGGCCGTCACGAACCCGACCTGGTGGAGGAACACGATGCAGAACAACGCACGAATCATGGGCGCCGAGACGCTCGGAACGGCCGTCTTGATGATGGGTGGACCGGGTACGGCAATCCTGATGCCGGCCGGCGACGCCAAGGTTCTTGCCGTTGCACTCGCGTTCGGATTTTCGTTGCTGATCATGGCCTACGTCATCGGTCCGATCAGTGGTTGTCACATCAACCCCGCCGTCACGGTGGGCATGTGGCTGACCCGCAAGATCAACGGCGCGCACGCGTTCTTCGCTGTTCTCGGACAGTTCGCCGGGGCGGCGATCGGTGGCTTCATCATCTGGAGCATCGCCCGGGGGCTCGACACGTTCCAGCGCGGCTCGTTTGCGTCGAACGGCTTCGATCAACTGTCGCCGGGCGGTTACGGCCTCGGTTCGGCGATCCTCGTCGAGGTCATCTTCACCGCAGTGCTGGTGTTGGTCGTGCTGTTCACCACCAGCCGCAAGTTCAGCGTCGGCTTCGGCGGCCTCGTCGCCGGTCTGACCCTGACCTTGATCCACCTGATCACGATTCCGGTCGACAACACCTCGGTCAACCCCGCTCGAAGCTTCGGCACTGCGATCTTCGCGGAATCCAGTTCAGACGCACTCGAGCAACTCTGGGTGTTCCTCGTGTTCCCCGTGCTCGGCGCAGTGCTCGGAGTGCTGCTGTGGTTGATGCTCGATGACTCTCGGCTCGAAGACACCAAGCTCGACGCCGCGCCGCTGCGTGCCGTTCGCGATGTCACCGACCATGCAATCGAATCCGCAATCGATGCCTCGACCGGCATGCTACAGCAGACGGATCCTGCGGCCGAGGAGTCCTCGCCGACCGAGCGCGGGTAGCCTCTCGGCCATGCCTCACGCCTTTCCCGCCTTCGACGGTTCAGCACCGACAACCCAGAAGTTCAACGATTCGCCCGAGATGGGTATCGATGTGTCCAAGCGGTACACCGCAACGATGGAGACCTCACTCGGCACGATCGTGATCGCGCTCGACGCCATCAATGCCCCGGGAACCGTCAACAACTTCGTGTTCCTCGCGTTGCACCACTACTACGACGGGATCATCTTCCACCGCATCATCAACGGATTCATGTGCCAGGGTGGGGATCCCACCGGTACGGGCACGGGAGGACCGGGCTACAAGTTCAAAGACGAGCCGGTGAAGCAGAAGTACCAGATCGGTTCGGTTGCGATGGCCAATGCCGGACCGAACACCAACGGCAGCCAGTTCTTCCTGATCAGTGGCGCCAGCGGTGTCGGGCTGCCGCCGCAATACAACCACTTCGGCCAGATCGTCAAGGGCCTCGACGTGCTCGACGCGATGCAGCGCGTGCCAACGGCACGTGGCGACCGGCCGCACGAGGACGTCGTCATCAATTCGGTCACGATCACCGTCGCCGACTAGTCGCCGACGCGTCCGACGTGACCGGTCCGACTCGGCCCGTCAAGCTTCGTGGCCCCTTTGCCAAAGGCTGACATCTCCGCTGACGCAATTGCGAAGATGCGGGGATTGCTAGTACGCAAATACTGATCCACCACTAGAAAGCCTTCTTCGTTGAC
>JANOEM010000157.1:0-3790 GCA_031413195.1 Actinomycetes bacterium | reverse complement strand
TCCTTCGTGGGCGGCACGCGAAGCCATGGTCGATGCCGGCATCGCAACCGCAGACGACGTCGAACGGTGGGATCACGCGTTCACAGACCACATCGACGCGGTCCTGAACGTCTTCGTCGCTGCTCATCTCGTCATCGGCAGAACACCGCAGAGCTGACCAGAGCGACAATCCCATCCGACATTCTCGAAGTGCCGACCGGAGGCACTCGATCGATAACGACGCTCGGTAACCCGGTATCGACCGTTCAAGGGGCACCCCAGCGCGGCCGAAGCAGCACTCCGTGATCGGAGGCCGCCCCGCGTCCGATAGGGGGACGCCACGCGAACGAATCCGTCGTCGTCGCTGCCTCGAATGGCGCTCGGCACACCCGTCTCACTTGTGGGTCCTCAACCGCACGCTTCCGGTCGACAGGTGATTGTGCGGTTGGCCGATCGTGCGGAGAGGCGACCGATTTCTCATGATGTGTCGGCGTCGTCGGGGCCCGTAGTGCCCTGTGATCGGGTTGTGCCCGCTGGGGTCGAGCCGGGCGGCGGGCCGGGCGGTTGCCATTACTGTGGGTTGATGGATAGTGGCGAGGGGATCGCGACGAAACCGTCGGGCACGGTGACGTTCCTGTTCACCGACATCGTCGGGTCGACGCCGTTGTGGGATTCGTTTCCCGACGCGATGGGCGCGGCGTTGGCTCGCCACGACGAGATCGTCCGGTCGGCGATTGACGCGAATGGTGGCCATGTGTTCTCCACCGGTGGTGATGGTTTCGGTGCGGTGTTCGGCAGGGCAGCGAACGCAATTGCCGCAGCGCTGGCCGCGCAGCGGGACTTGTCTGTCGAGGAGTGGATCGGCGGCCCGGTTCTGCGAGTACGGATGGGCGTCCACACCGGTGAGGCCGACGAACGCGACGGCGACTATTTCGGGCCGCCGGTGAATCGGGCGGCGCGGATCATGGGTGCCGCCAATGGTGGTCAGGTGTTGGTGTCGGATCTGACCGCGGGGCTGGTGGAGCGGGTGCGTGACGTGAAGCTGGTGGATCTCGGCTCGATCGCGCTGAAGGGTGTGATCGGGCCGGTGCATGTCTATGGCGTGGCGGGTGAGGGTCACGAGTGGAGCGCTGCCCCGTTGCTGACCAGTCAGGTCGGTCGGGGAAATCTTCCACGGTTGCAGACCGAGTGGGTCGGTGACCTTGCGAACCTGCAACGGCGGGTCGCGAATCTGGCGCAGACGAGTGTGGTGACGTTGACCGGGTCGGGTGGGGTCGGTAAGACGCGGGCAGCGATCGAGATCGGTTGGCTCGTCGATGATGAGTTCGTCGACGGGGTGTGGTTGGTGGAGTTGGCACCGATCGCGAACCCGGACTTGGTGGTCACCACGATTGCCAGCACGCTCGGCGTGAGTTTGCAGCCTGGTTCGACGATGATCGAATCGATCGTCGACTGGTGTCTGGGTCGGCGGATGTTGTTGATCATCGACAACTGCGAGCACGTGCTCGACCCGGTGATCGGTCTGGTGCGTGCGATCGTTGCCGGTTGTGCGACGGTGACGATCATCGCCACGAGCCGCGAGCCGCTCGGTGTGGCCGGTGAAACGGTGGCAAGGATCGCGTCGCTCGAGGAACGTGACGCCATCGAGTTGTTCGTCCTGCGCGCCCGGTCGGCCGATGCCGGTTTCGAGCCGAGCGACGCCGACGGCGACGCGATCGCGGGGATCTGTTGGCGCCTCGATGGGATCCCGTTGGCGATCGAGCTTGCTGCGGCCAGGATCCGTTCGTTGGGCCCGTCGGAGTTGTTGAATCGTCTTGACGACCGGTTCCGTCTCCTGCGCGGCGGCGGCCGTGGCGGGTTGGAGCGTCATCAGACGTTGCGGGCGACGGTTGCGTGGTCGTATCAGTTGCTGGCCGAGGATGCGCGGGTGTTGTTCGACCGGTTGTCGGTGTTCGCGGGCGGTTTCGATCTCGACGCCGTCGAGGCGATCTGCGCCGGCGACCACTTCGACGACGACCAGCTCGCAATCGATGACATCGTGGATGTGCTCGGTGATCTCGTCGACAAGTCGATGGTGAACGCCATCCGTTCAGAGCGTGGCATGCGGTATCGGTTGCTCGAGACGTTGCGTCAGTACGGGGAGGAACGCCTCGATGATCGTGGTGAGACCGCCATCGTGCGAGACGCCCACCTGGGCTATTTCGTCACCGTGGCCCTTCGCCTCGGGCAGCGCTCGGCTAGCGCGGATCAGGCCGACGCCTATGACCGCCTCGATGACGACTGGGAGAATCTCGGTGCCGCTCACGGGTGGGCGATCACAACAGGCGACATTGCACAGGCCCATCTCCTCTTCGGAGCAACCGGCTCGTTCGCGGTGGGGCAGGTGCGACGCGACCACCAACAGTGGGGTGTCCGCACCCTGGAGTTGGCCGACACCACCGGACTCAACGACGCCACGACCTACTTCATGCAGGGTATCTGGGCGTACTCAGACGGTGATGCCGATCAAGCGGTCGCCCTTGGCGAACTCGCCGCCGCCATGGACACCCCCGGCGCCGCCACCCTCGGCCGAACCGTGTCGCTGTTCGGACACATGGCTGCGGGACGCACCGACACCGCCATGCAGATCGCGAATGAGCTCCGCTCGGCACTGCCGACCATGAACGATCCCGGCGAACGGTATTGGGCCACGCTCGCGATCCTCAACGCCTACCGGCCTGACACGGTGGCGAGCGACGTCGATGCCGCACTCGCGGCCGCACGCACCATCGGCTCACCGTCGGCGGTCGCAGTTGTCCTCCGCAACGCTGCCGGTCGGTGGCTTGCCGCCGATCCACCGGACTTCGATCGAGGTTTCGCTGATCTGAACGAAGCGATCCGACTCACCGAATCGATTGAGGGTTCACTGGATTGGGAATGGATGTTCCTCACCTTGGGCAGGACCCTCGCGGATGACCCCGCCGCACTCGACACGCTGCAACAAGCAGTCCATTTCTTGCATGACCAACGACAATGGGCCGCACTCGATGCAACGCTGGAAGCAGCACCGGCGCTGCTCGCCCGACACAACCCGGTGGTTGCCGCCACGCTCTACGGCTACCTCGAACAGTCCCCACCGCCAGTTGGCCAGTTGGGCGCCGGCGTGCGAGCCCTCGCGACCGAGCTTGTCGCCTCCATAGCCGACAACCAAACCCACCGCGCCCGGGGTGCAGCGATGGACCGAAACGACATCGTTGCGCTCACCCTCGCAACCCTCACCGACATCTGACACCGACGCTCCGACAGGAGATACCGCCGCTCAATGGTCCGATCACGATGGCGACTTCACCCGTCTGGGATACACCCGAGCCGAGTACCCCATGCCCGAAGGGGGACACACCTACCGACATGGGTTGTTGCGCTCGACACCGGTCGGACCGGTTCGCGAGCCGTCTCATCTGACGGTCCTCAACCGGACGCTCCGGTCGACGGGTGATCACGCCGTGGGAAACCGAGCCGAGGTGTTGCACACTCCGGTTATCGAGTGGGGCCATACGTCAGGTGTTGGCCGGCATTCTTCGCGAATGGATCAGGGCGTCACGCTCCTCGCTGAGCTGGAGTTCGCCACATCGGCCACAGCGGCGGGCTGTCGTCGACGATGAACTCACCGGTCACCTCGAAACCGTGCAGCTCGTACAGCGCCCTGCTGCGCGATGACGTCGCCTCGAGGTACGCCGGCTCATTCGCCTTGTCGATCTGGTCGAGAGTGTGAGTCAGCATGCGGCCGCCCAAACCCCGACCCTGAGCTGACGGCCTCACGCCGATCGCCAAC
>JANOEM010000156.1:0-4166 GCA_031413195.1 Actinomycetes bacterium | reverse complement strand
CCCTTCTCTCGTTCTGGATCTCGGCGTTCGGGTCACGCAGCAGGAACTTGCGGATCTTGCCAACACTGGTGCGAGGGAGCTCGTCGACAAAGGTGATGTCACGCGGCCGCTTCGACTTCGTCAGGCGCTGCGCACACCACTCGGCCAGCTCGTCGAGCGTTGGCGGATGAGCAGGGTCGTTGGCGACCACAAAACCAACGGGAACCTCGTCGCGAATGGGATCGGCCATCCCGACGACGGCTGCTTCGAGTACCCCGGGATGCGCTGCGAGTACCTGCTCGACCTCGACCGTCGAGACGTTCTCGCCTGCGACTTTCAGCACGTCGGCTCGCCGTCCGGCGAATACGAACCGGTCGCCGGCATCGCGGTGGGCCCGGTCACCGGTGAGGAACCAACCGTCGCGAAACGACGCTGAAGTCGTTGTGGGGTCGTCGAGGTACCCGGCGAACAGGGTGACGCCAGGATTTCCGCCGACAACGATCTCGCCGACCTCGTCGACATCGGCTTCGGATCCGTTGGGGCGTTGCACCGCGACAGCGCACCCGTTCGTCACGAAGCCCATCGACGACGGCACGGGATCGACCACCGAATCGGTGAGCACCGCTGGAATCGTCTCGGTCATCCCATACAGCTGGCGCGGCGAGCAACCAAGCAACCCGGACAACGTCGCGTACTGATCGTCACTGATGTTCATGGCGTACCAACAGTGTTGCAACCGCAGCCCGGGCACCGGCGTCGCCCCACGACTCAAGATCATCCGGATCGGGGCCGCAAACAGGCTTGCGTGGGTGACACTGTGCCGCGCCGCTTGCGACAAGAACCCGCTGGCCGAGAACATGTGCATCAGCGCGACGGATGCGGAGGCCCAGATTGCCGAAGCGAAGCTGTAGTACTGCGCGTTGGCGTGGAACAGCGGAAGCACCACTAACTGTCGGTGGTGGCCCCGAAGGCCAGCTGCCTCGGCCATCGTTGCGCCAGCAAATGCGTAGTTGGCCTGCGTGATCTCGACGCCTTTCGGGCGGCCGGTCGTGCCAGATGTGAACAGCACCGCAGCGCGCTGATCCGGTCGGACATTGGGCCAGTTCTGCAACGGAGCTTCACCGAAAATCGCAAGGTCACAATCCGACTCGTCGATCTCGACAACATCTAACTCGCCGGCAGCGCGCCGATATGTCTCGGCCCTGTCCTGCGAGCAGAACCCAATCGCCGGTCGGGTTCGCTCGATGTGGCCGGCGAGTTCGGGGGACGAACCGAGCGGATCAGACGGAACGATCCAGGCACCAAGCCCGTTGGTCGCCAGCCACAACGCAACGAACGCCGGAGAATTGGTGAGCGCAAGGTGCACAGCGGATCCTTCGACCACCCCGTTGGCTTCCAGGAACCGGGCAGCGCGGGCCACGACCAGATCGAATTCGGCGTAGGTCCAGTTCCGCACGAGCCCGTCGGGTCCCTCGAACCGGAGGAAAACCTCTGAGGGCGCGCGAAGGACGGAGGAGTGCCACGACCCTGAGAACGTCGCCTGATCCGTCCACGAAGCCATGTCAGCCGACCGACCCTTCACGCGGCCCGTAACCGCCACCGCCGGGTAGATCGAGGCGCACGACATCGCCTGGTTGCAGCGTCACGCGGGCTTGAGTCCGGACCGGCTCGTCGTTGATCGTGAACGCTCCGGACGCGCCCGGATCGCCACCGAAAATCCCTTGGGGAGCGTCGGACAGGCGCGAGGTGACGGCGTTCAGTTGCCAACTGCGAGTGGTGTCGACCGTGAACTCGATCGTCTGGCCGAGCCCGCCGATCTGACCGCCGGAGCCACCGCTGCCCACTCGCAACTCCTTGCGCAGGAAGCGAATGGGGGCCGATGCCTCGACCACTTCGATCGGCACCGCCGACACACCGGTCGGGTACGAGCATGCCGAAAGACCGGGCTTCGTCGCCCGCGCGCCGACACCGCCGGCGTAGGTGAACATCGCCGTGATGAAGGGCGATCCGTCGTCGTGGTTGCCGCTGACCTGCATCGTCCACACAGCGCCGGAACCCTCGGCCATCGATTGGGCCGGACGGATCTGGGCGAGCGCCTTCAGCAGCGCATTCGGCAGGAACATGCCGACGACATGCCGAGCCGTGCCAGGCATCGGCGACACCGCGTTGACAATCGATCCGACCGGCGCGATCACCTTGATCGGGGCAAGGCTGCCGTGGTTGTTCGGCAGTTCTGGGTTGAGCACCGAACGGACCGTGAAGGTGGTGTAGGCGTGGGTGTAGTTGAGCACGACGTTGATCCCCGACGCGCTCGCGCCGGACGTGCCTTCGTAGTCCACCGTGATCTCCCCGAGTTCGGGGTCCACGGTCATTGCGCAGACGATGTCGATCTTGCTGCCATCGGCGAGATCCAACACGGCAGCGCCGTGGTAAGTACCTGCTGGCAACTCACGGATGTTGGCCCGGGTTGCAGCTTCGCTGCGGGTGATGATCTCGTCGGCAAGGGATTCGATGTCGTCGAGACCGTGACGATCGCACAACGCCTGCAGTCGCTGCGCGCCGACCTCGCCGCTCGCCATCTGGGCATGCAGGTCGCCCGCCATGTGGTCGGGTTGGCGAACGTTGGAGAGGATGAACTTCCACACGTCGTGGTTGCGTTCGCCGGCGATCATCAACCGCACGATGGGGATCCACAACCCCTCTTCGAACACGTCACGGCCACCTGCCCCAATGCCGTAACCACCGACGTCGGTGTGGTGGATCGTCGAACCGAAGAAGGCAATGACCCGGCCACTGCGGAACACCGGGTACAACACGGTGACGTCCAGCAGTTGACCGGCAGTCTTGTACGGATCGTTGGTGACCAGGACGTCCCCCTCGACCAAACTGTCCGTCGGGTACTCGTCAAGAATCGCAGAGGCGGCGCGGGCGAGCGAGTTGATGTGACCAGGCGTGCCGGTGACAGCCTGGGCCACCATCCGTCCGCGACGGTCGAACACGGCGTTGGCGAGATCGCCGGCCTCGCGGACGATGGGTGAGAACGCTGCACGCTGCAACGCACGCGCTTGCTCGTTGACGGTGGCGATCAAGCTCTGCCACAGAACCTCCAACTCGATCGCATCGAAACTCATGACGTACCCCCATCAGTGCGGACTGCGATCAACGAACCGTCGTCGGCGACTTCGGCAACCCAACCCGGCCGAATGACCGCCGTCGTCTCGCGTTCCTCGACGATCGCCGGTCCGACGATGCGCTGGCCGACCCCGAGATCGGGTCGACGGAAGACCGGAGTGTCGACGGCGTCCTCGCCACGGATGAAGCGCACCGGCCGGCTGCGATGGGCGAGCCCGATGCCCGTCGCTACCTCGGCGATCGGCTCGACGATGGTCGCTTCGGCAAAGGCCGACAGTCGCCAGGTGACGGCCTCGACGCCGACATCGGGGATCGTGAGCCCGTAGATCCGGCGGTAGTCGTGTTCGAACGCGGCCACGACCTGGGCATAACTGACCGGCCAGCGGTCGCCTTCACCGACCCAGATCGTGATCTCGTTGCCCTGTCCGATGTAGCGCGCATCGACCCCGTACCGGAACCGGATACTTTCATCGGCTACGCCTGCCGCGGCAAGTACCCGACGGCCCTCGCTGCGCAGATCGTCGAGCAGCGTGTCTCGCTCGATCTCGGAGACGGTCGCCATCGGGCGCACCATGCTGCGCGCGAGGTCGATCCGGACCGGGGTCACCAGGGTGCCGAACGCCGACAGAACGCTGGCATTGACGGGGAAGATGACCCGCGGCGACTCGAGCAGTTCTGCAACACCGCATGCGTGCAGCGGGCCAGCGCCCCCGAACGCGATCATCGTCACCCCGCGCAGATCGACACCCATCTCGACCGCGTGCATCCGTGAGGCAGCGGCCATGTTCTGGTTCACGAGTTCGTGGATGCCGCCCGCGGTGTCGGCAACAGAAAGCCCGAGCCGATCAGCAACCGAGGACAAAGCCGCGCGGCACGCGGGCATGTCGAGCGCCATGTCGCCGCCGAGGAAGAACTCGGCGTCCAGCATGCCGAGCTCGAGATCGGCG
Source organism: Actinomycetes bacterium (assembly GCA_031413195.1). GTDB lineage: Bacteria > Actinomycetota > Acidimicrobiia > Acidimicrobiales > Ilumatobacteraceae > WLMZ01. The sequence goes on along the minus strand of JANOEM010000156.1, from coordinate 108 downwards.
TCCGTGACAGCAGGTTTGGCGCCGCCGCGGCCGTAGCAGGCTGGTCCAGGATCGGCGCCCGCAGATTCGGGCCCTACCTTGAGCAACCCGAGGTCATCGACCCGGGCT
>JANOEM010000155.1:0-3177 GCA_031413195.1 Actinomycetes bacterium | reverse complement strand
CGAACGGAGGTGATCCCCGGGCTGATTTGGCCAGCTGGTCGGCGGGGCTTGCGAGCCAGGAGTAACGTGTGCGCATGGACCAGGCGGTTGTCGAGCGCTACCGCGATCGGTGGGTCGCGATCCAAGAAGACGGCGCAGTCGTGGCGGATGCCGAAGATCTTGATGGTTTGCTTTCGTATCTGCAGCGAGTGCCAGATGTTCGTGCATCGATCATGCGCATTCCGGCGGCCGATGAGCCGTTGTTCGTCGGACTTCGATAGTGGAAGACGTGCGGTGGTCCTATGACCACCGCGACCTGGGTGAACCCGCCCTTACCGATGGGTCACCCGTGTGTCGTCCGGTTGTGCCGCTGGTCGTCGCACCGTTCAGCGAGGACTTGCTTGCTGTCGTTGATTCCGGTTCACCGGTCTCGGTAGCGGATTCGCAGTTGTTCAAGTGGCTCGGAGTCGAGATCTCGAGGGTCCGGCCTTTGTAGGAGGTGCCGCTAGGGCTCTGGGCGGGCTTTGGAATGTCCCGGTGTTCGAGGTTGAACTGGCCCTTCGCCCGCCCTACGACATCGATCACAATCCGGTTGCGTGGAAGCTCCACCTGGGTGCCCGGGCGAACTGGCGGCTGCCCTTCGCTGTGCTGTTCGGTCAACGCGGTTGGTTCGAACGGTTTCCGACCACGATCGACTCCGACTCAACAGTGGTTCGAGTGTTCTAACAGCGTTCGTCGCTGTCTATTGGGCTCACCCGAAAGCGAGTCGAGCTGAGATCTGACGGCAACGTTTCGCGGGTCTCAGCGCGGTCGCGTTGACCGCATCCGGGCGATGCGCATGCAGTTCACGCCTGGTTGGCGACCCGTGGGGACCCACGGGTTCGCCGCATTCGAGGAGGTCGAGTTGGAGCCGGAGGTCGCCGACTGGTTTCTCGCACTCGACGAGGACGATCAGGCCCGAGTCGGACTTCATGTCGATCGGCTCGGGGGATCTCGGTCCGTTGCTGGATGAACCGCACACGAAACAACTTGAGCGAAAGCTGCGGGAACTGCGCTTCTTTCTTTCGGGTCGACCAACACGGATCACATATTGGATAGCACCCGGCAGGGTGATCGTGCTCTTGACGGTGTTCGCCAGGACAGGGCCGAATGAGCGACGCGAGGTGGACAGGGCAAGCGTGCATTGCAGCGATGTATGACAGAGCACGGACTGACAGGAGATCAAGATGAGTGAGCGAACGACCTGGAAAATCGGTGCCTCGACCTGACGCGGGTCGGGTCCGTGACGTCGTGGAGGATGAGGCCCGTATCAGGGCGTTTCGCGAATTGGTGTATGAGCTCCGCGTCGACGCGGGCTTGACTCAGGTCGAGTTGGCCCGACGGATGGGCACGACTCGGTCTGCGATAGCGCGGATGGAGAACGGTGGCACGCGTCCGACGTTGGAGACCTTGGAACGGGTCGCTGGCGCAGTTGATCAAGAACTGGCGGTCGTGGTCGGCACGCGGCTGATCGAGAACCGGTCCATCGCCAAGATGGTCCGTAGCGGTAACGCGGTCGTCCGCAAGGCAAGCTGACCAGCACATAGCGCGTGTGCGATGGTAGACCGGTAGACGAACTGGACGGAACAGACGGATTTCCCGAACGGTTTTGCGGACTGTGGAGTACCGCAGCGCACTGGACGGACTGTGACCACAACTTCAAACTCAAGTCGTTGCGGGGGAGTTCACTTACGCCCCGCGTTCGGGCTCGGGAGAAGCAGGCTTGAGCTGCACTCGACGAAGCAGTTGGGCGTTGAGCGCGACGACGATGGTGGACATGCTCATCAGTACGGCACCGATGGCGGGGGACAGGGTGACGCCCGCCCACGCGAATGCACCGGCGGCGAGGGGAATGGCGATGATGTTGTAGCCGGCAGCCCAGGCGAGGTTCTGGATCATTTTGCGGTAGCTGGCGCGTGAGAGACGGATCACGCTAGCGACGCTGCGGGGGTCGCTGGAGGCGAGCACGACGCCGGCGGATTCGATGGCGACGTCGGTGCCCGCGCCGATCGCGAGTCCGACATCGGCGCGGGCGAGCGCTGGTGCATCGTTGACACCGTCTCCAACCATGGCGACAGTGATGCCCCGCTTTTGGAGCTCGAACACGGCTTTGTCCTTGTCCTCGGGGAGGACTTCGGCGAACACGTTGTCGATGCCGAGGTCTCGTCCGACGGCTTCGGCGACTTGGCGGGCGTCGCCGGTGATCATTGCCACGTCGACCCCCATCTCGCGCAGCTCGGCGACGGCTTGGCGGGCTTCGGGTCGGATCTCGTCTTCAAGTGCCATGGCACCAACGATCTGAGTGTCATTGGCGAGGTAGAGCACTGCTGCACCGCGGTGCTCCCATCCGGCGACGGCATCGCGGAGTGATTTGGGGATGTCGAGTTGGCGTTGCCGCAGTAGTGCTGGTCCGCCGACGGCGTAGGTGGTGCTGTCGATATCGGCGGTGACGCCGCGCCCGGTGATCGATCGGAAGTTCGTTGCCTTGAGCACATCGATGTCGGCGGCGGCGGTGACGATCGCCCGGGCAAGGGGGTGTTCGCTCTCCGCTTCGACGGCTGCGGCCGTGCGTAACACCCGGTCGATGTCGAACGAGTCGGTTCCGGCAACGCCCGTAACGATGTGGGCGCCCTTGGTAAGGGTGCCGGTCTTGTCGAACAGCACGGTGTTGATCGACCGCATGCGTTCGAGGGCGAGCCGATCCTTGACGAGAATCCCTGCCTTTGCGGACACCGCGGTCGAGATGGCAATCACGAGCGGGATCGCAAGGCCGAGAGCGTGCGGGCATGCGATCACCAACACAGTGACCGTGCTGGTGATTGCGGTGTCCAGGTCACCAAGCGCCCACCACACAAAGAAGGTGACGATGCCGGCGGCCACGGCGACGTAGAACAGCAGGGCGGCAAACCGGTCGGCGAGTGCCTGGGCCCGGCTCTGGCTGGCTTGGGCGTCGGCAACGAGTCGCTGGATCCCGGCGAGCGCAGTGTCGTCGCCGACGGCGTCGACCCGCACTCGGAGCGAGCTGTCGGTGGACACTGTGCCGGCGACCACGCGGCCGCCGACTGTCCGGTTGACGGGCTTGGACTCGCCGGTGATCATCGATTCGTCGACCTCGGCGCTGCCGTCGACGATCGTGCCGTCGGCGGGAACTCGCGCGCC
>JANOEM010000154.1:0-5256 GCA_031413195.1 Actinomycetes bacterium | reverse complement strand
GGCCCGCGTATTTCAGGCTGTTCGTGATGCTCGGCACGGTGAGGTAGTGGCCGAGAGCATCGGCGTAGTGCTGCGTGGTCCATTCCGTCGGCAGCACGGCCGAGGCCGGGTGCTGGTGGCTGCCGGCCCTCATCTGGTTCTGGGACCGTCTCTACCTTGGCCAGAAGGGCACCGAAAAGCTCGGGCTTGATCCGTTCCGCGGTTCGGTGTCGATGCCCCCATCGGACTACGTCGACCGCAACGTGTTCATCGGCGCCTCCAACACCAAGCGCCGTGAACTCGGGATGCGTTACGAGATCGGCATCGACAACATCTTGTGGGGCAACGACTTCCCCCATCCCGAAGGCACCTGGCCGAACACCCGCTCATGGCTGAAGAAGACCTTCCACGACATCCCGATCGACGAAACTCGCCGGATGGTCGGTCTGGCCGCGGCCGAGGTCTTCGGGTTCGATCTCGCCGCGCTCAAGCCGCACGCCGACCGGATCGGTCCGACCCCCGCCGAGTTCGGCCAGGTCACCGACGAAGACCCCACCGGCCAGCGCCTGGTGGACAAGTGGGCAGCGACCAAGGCGGTCGGTCGCCACTGGCTGACCGACAACGACTTCGCGCTCATCGATTTCTAACCCGGAACGACAGCGTCGGCAACTCGTGAGCCCCAGATCTCGGAATCCGCGGTCTGGCGCTCACGACTTCAGCCGGCGCTGTCGTTCGAGGGCCCTCCGAAAATCGTCGACCACGTCCTCCATCCGATTCAAGTCGGTCCACCACAGTTCGACGATCTCCCAGCCGAGACGTCGGAGCATCCGCTTGCGTCGGATGTCCCGGGCGATGTCGGCCGGGGTGGTGTGGTAGTTGATGCTCTGGCACTCGACGCCGACCTTGGTCTCGACGTCGGCAAGATCGAGTTCGGCTAACAACACGCCTCGCGCGTCGTGGACCGGCCATTCGTCGACCAGCCGGATGCCCTCGCTGGCGAGCATCTGTTTGGCGAGCCGCTGGAACCAGCTGCGGGGGAGGCGCTTGCCCATGCGTTCGTCAAGGAGTCCGAGCACGATGGTCGGGCCGACGACGCAATCGGACTTCCATCGCTGCAGGTGTTGTCGGAACCACAGCGGCGACTTGCCTTGGCGAAGTGCCGAGTCCAACGCCTTGCCGACGTTCAACCCGTCTGCTTCGAGGTGGATTAGGGTCACCGGTTGGATGGTGACCGTGCCCATTGATCAGGTGCCGGTCCACCTTCGACAGCTTGCGGGCCCATCTCACTCTCACACCTTCGGGGGCACGATCGTGGCCTCCATACGGCAACACGATTTCGATCGCGTTGACATCGAGAAACCCGTCGAGGCCGTGCAACCGGGCCGCCGAGACGCCGGAGATCATCGCGAGATCGCCCGAGCTCAACGTCGCAGCCATCGCGCTGCGGTGCCATGTACGGGGCGATCCCACCACCGCGACGACGCCAGCCGCCTCACGCGCCCACAGTCCGTTGGCGATCATCCGCTGCTGTCGGGCCCACGACACTCCGCCCTGGCGGAGTTGCCGGTCCGATGCGACGCCGTGCTGCTGCTCGAACAGTCGCTCCACTCTGTCCGGTCCGTTGTTGGCGGTTCTCGTCTTTGTGACCATGCGGGATGAGTGCTGCGAGTCGAGGGTTCCGGAAAAGGGCGTGCCAACTTGTGAGCGCAAGATCGCGGATTCCGCGATGTTGCGCTCACGAGTCGTCGAGCGCAGTAATCCCGATTGAAATGGTCGGGATTTGTCCGCTAGAGTGGCGGCGCTTCGCGAGAGGGTCCGAGTGGCGGACCATGCGCACAAGGAGATCGTCATGAGCAGCGAATGGGGATTCGATACACGCCAGATCCACGTCGGAGGTGAGCCAGACCCGACCACGGGCGCTCGTGCCGTGCCGATCTATCAGACCACGAGCTATCAGTTCCGCAACTCCGAACATGCGGCGAATCTGTTCGCGCTGGCCGAGATCGGAAACATCTACACCCGGATCATGAACCCGACGCAGTTGGCGCTCGAGCAGCGGATCAACTCGCTCGAAGGTGGCGTGACCACCGCTGTCGGCCTTCCCGGAACCCTGGCCGTGTCGTCGGGGCAGTCAGCCGCAACCCTTGCAATCCTGACCCTGGCCGAGTCCGGCGACCACGTCGTGGCGTCGCCTTCGCTCTACGGCGGCACCTACAACCTGTTGCATTACACGATGCCGAAGATGGGCATCGAGGTCACGTTCGTCGACGATCCGCACGACCTCGAGCAGTGGCGCAGCGCGATCCGCCCGAACACCAAGTTGTTCTTCGGCGAAGTGCTCGCCAACCCGAAGAACGACGTGTTCGATATCGAAGGAGTCAGCCAGGTTGGGCACGACAACGGCATCCCGCTGATGGTGGACAACACCGTGCCGACGCCGTACCTCATCCGGCCGCTCGAGTGGGGCGCCGACATCGTCGTGCACAGCCTGACCAAGTTCGCCGGCGGACATGGCACCTCGATCGGTGGATCGATCACCGACGGGGGTACGTTCGATTACGCCGCAAGTGGTCGCTTCCCGAACTTCACGGAACCCGATCCGAGCTACCACGGGCTTGCCTACTTCCCGGCTCTCGGCCACGGAGCCTTCATCATCAAGGCCCGTGTTCAGATGCTTCGCGATCTCGGTTCGGCGATCTCGCCGTTCAATGCCTTCCTGATCCTGCAGGGTCTCGAGACGCTCAGCCTGCGGATGGAGCGGCACTTCTCGAATGCCGCCAAGGTCGTCGAGTTCCTGCGTGGGCGCAGCGAAGTGCTCAGCATCAACTGGGCCGGCCTCGAGTCGAGCCCATGGCACGCACGGGCCAACAAGTACGGCGGCGGGAAGGGCTTCGGGTCGATCCTTGCGTTCGAGATCGCGGGCGGCAAGCCTGCCGGCCAGAAGTTCGCAGACTCGCTCCAGTTGCACAGTCATGTTGCCAACATCGGCGATGTCCGCAGCCTGGTGATCCACCCTGCGAGCACAACTCACAGTCAACTCAGCGATGACGAGCAGGTCAGCAGCGGCGTGACCCCTGGTCTGGTCCGGCTCAGTGTCGGGCTGGAGAGCATCGAGGACATCATCGCCGACCTCGAAGCCGGTTTCGCCGCCGTCGGCTGATCTCAGGACCTCGTTCGATCTGCCACATCTGATGTGGCAGATCGTGCGCGGTTCGTCTTACTCGGGCGAGTCCGTATCCGTGCCGTCGCTCAGGTCGTCGGTCGGGTCGACTCCCGAGTCATCGCCGCTGTCCCGGTCCTCATTCGCGCCGTTGTTCCTGAGGAACTCCTCGAACTGGGCCGCGAGGTCGTCACCGGTCGGCAGGCTTGCCTCGGCATTGAGATCGAACTGGCGCTCGAGCATGGCAACGTAGGCGGAGGCCTGGGAATCCTCGGCCACCGCTTCGTCATGCAAGGACTGCCAGCGTTCGACCTCGCCGTCCAGATCGCGATGCCCGGTCGGCACACCGAGCACGTGTTCGAGATGGCGCAGGAGTGCCGCCGACGACTTCGGATGCTGCGCATTGCCGAGGTAGTGCGGTACCCCGACGCGCAGCGAGATAGCCGGGATCCCCAGCTTTTCGAGCCGTTCCTGCAGCACCCCGATCACGCCTGTTATGCCCTGGTACTGCGGACGGCTGAGAGCCAGCCGGCGAACGAGCTCATCATTGGTCGAACTGCCGACAACAGGCGGAACTCGGGTATGGGGAACGGTGTCTGCGCTGGCGCCGATAGTGACGACGACGTCGCATCCCATCCGGGCAGCCATCACGGTGATGCATTCGCAATACGTGCTCCAGCGAACATGGGGCTCGACCCCGGTGAGGATGACGAGGTCGCGCGCCCCGCCCGGGAATCGCGCGATTCGGAACTCGTTCTCCGGCCATCGGACTTGGCGGACCTCGTCTTCGTCGATCCAGACCTCGGGGCGTTCCTGGGTGAAGTCGTAGAACGGATCGCAATCGATGCTGGCGACGATTGGAGCGACCCGGTCGCGAAGCAGCCACTCGAGCGCCCCGGTCGCCGCTTCGGATGCATCGAACCATCCTGTGAGCGCGACCACCATGATCGGCCGGTTCAGCGACGCGAGACCCTCGGTGTGTGTCGTCAGTACTTCGTCGATCTCCATTCGGGTGGCCGTTCAGGCCTGCAGGTTCGCGACGACGAAGTCGATGCACTGCGTGAGTGCGACGACGTCGGAAGGGTCGACCGCCGGGAACATGCCGACCCGCAACTGGTTGCGTCCGAGCTTGCGGTAGCTGTCGGTGTCGACCACGCCGTTGCGGCGCAGGATCGCCGACACTTCGTTTGCGTCGACTCCGACGAGATCGACGGTGCCGACCACCTGAGATCTCTTCGCCGGATCTGTGACGAACGGCGTGGCCCACGATCGTTCGTCAGCCCATCCGTAGAGTGAGGATGCAGATTCGGAGCTGCGCCCGTTCGCGGCGGCGAGACCGCCGAGGCCGAGGATCCACTGGATCTGCTGATCGAGCATGATCAGCGTCGCAATTGCCGGTGTGTTGTAGGTCTGGTTCGCAACGCTGTTGTCGAGCGCGATCTTGAGATCGAGCGAGGCCGGTGTCCACCGACCTGACGCATGAATCGAGCGAATTCGATCGAGTGCCTTCGGTGAGCACGCGGCGAGCCAGAGCCCACCGTCGCTGCCGAACGACTTCTGCGGGGCGAAGTAGTACACGTCGACCTGCTCCGGATCCCAGAGCAAGCCGCCGGCCGCCGAGGTCGCATCGACCACGATGATCGAGTCGTCGTCGGCCCCGGGAGGGCGAACGAGCGGCATCATCACACCGGTCGAGGTCTCATTGTGGGTGAGCGCATACACATCGACATCGACATCGGTAACGCCATCGACAAGATCGGCGCCGGAGCGAGCAGTTGCGGTCAACGTCGGGTGATCACCCGGTTCGCTGCGAACGACGAGCGGGTCATCGAGATGTGGCGCCGCAAGGACCGCCTCTGCGAACTTGGACGAGAACTCGCCGAACACAGCGTGGGCGCTCAGTTGACGAACGAGCCCGAAGGTGGCGACGTCCCAGAAGACCGTCGAGCCCCCGTTACCGAGCAGGATCTCCCAACCGTCGGGCAGGCCGAATAAGTCGACGAGGCCCTCCCGGATCGACTTGACCATGTTCTTGACCGGCGGCTGGCGATGGCTGGTCCCGAGCAACGTGGAACCGGCAGCGGCGAGCGCGCTCACTTGAGCCGGGCGCACCTTCG
>JANOEM010000153.1:0-4522 GCA_031413195.1 Actinomycetes bacterium | reverse complement strand
GGACCCTCCGCTCGACGATCCCAGACCGGACGGACTGCGCAGCGCGAAATCGCTGCTCATCGACAACACGGGCAACGGCAAGGGAAAGAGCTCGTCTGCGTTCGGCGTCATGATCCGTGGGGTCGCGCGTGGATGGAACGTTGCAGTCCTGCAGTTCATCAAGAGCGGCGACTGGAAGGTGGGCGAGGAGACGATCGGACGCCAACTCGGGGTTCACTGGCAGGCGCTCGGTCAGGGCTTCACCTGGGACTCGGCCAACCTCGATCAGGACAAGGCCCTCGCCCAAGCGAGTTGGGAAACGGCACGAGCACGGATCGAGTCGGGCGACCACGACCTGATCATTCTCGACGAGTTGACCTACTTGATGAACTGGGCCTGGATCGATGCTGCCGAGGTGATCGAGGTGCTGCGCGCGCGGCCCGCGCACGTCAGCATCATCGTGACCGGAAGAGATGCCAGCGAAGCACTCTGCGACGCAGCGGACACGGTCACCGAGATGCGCGAGATCAAGCACGCATACAACGCCGGTATCCGCGCCAAACGAGGGATCGACTACTGATGACATCGTCACCAGGAGTAACCGGAGCTGGGTCCGTTGCGGGCCTCACTCTCTTGCTCGGCGGCGCACGCAGCGGCAAGAGCGATCTCGCAGTGCAGATGGGATCCCGCCATTCGGGCGGCGTGACGTTCGTTGCAACTGCACCGCGCCTTGACGACGACATGGACGATCGCATCTCGCGGCACCGGGCTGAGCGACCGAATTGGCCGACTGTCGAAGAGCCACTCGACATTCATTCGGCCATCGATGCGGCACCGGACGACAATCTCGTGATCATCGACTGCCTCACCCTGTGGGTGTCGAACGCTCTTTTCGCCGGATGGTCCGACGATCTCGTTCGGGAGACATCCGGTCGCACGGCCGCTGCATTGGCCGGCCGGTCCGCCCCGAGCGTGGTGGTGAGCAATGAGGTCGGGCTCGGCGTCCACCCGGAAACCGAGCTCGGGCGTCGATATCGCGACCTGCTCGGCCGCGTGAATCGACAGTGGGTGCAGGCGTCGTCTCGCACTCTGTTCCTCGTCGCCGGTCAAGCCGTCATCCTGCATGACCCGTGGACGCTCCTGACATGACGAGCGCATCCGACTGGCTCCGCGGGGCCCTCACGAACCTGCCCGAGCGGGACGAAACGTCGCATCGCGCTGTCGAAGCACGGGCCACCGACATCCTCCGCCCGTTCGGTGCGCTTGCGCGGCTCGACAGCGTCGCATCCTGGGTTGCCGGCTGGCAACGAACCGCTGCTCCGGCGATCCGACGTCCGGCGGCGCTCATCTTCGCCGCCGATCACGGCGTCACGGCGGCCGGGGTCAGCAAGTACTCGACCGACGTGACGGCTGCGATGTTGGCCGCATATCGGGCCGGAAAGAGCACGATCACCGCGTTCGCCGCAATCGCTGGCGCTTCGGTCGATGCGATCGATGTCGGTGTCGGCCGCCCGACCGGCGACATCCGGTACGAACCGGCGATGTCGGTCGAACGTTTCGACGAGGCCGTAGCGGCGGGCCGGACGGCAGTCGATTCGCTCGACGCCGATCTGCTCGTGTTGGGCGAAATGGGCATCGGCAATACGACAGCCGCTGCGGCCGTTGCGGCAGCCCTCGGCGGCGGCGAGGTCGCGGCATGGGTCGGGCGAGGCACCGGCGTCGATGACGAGGGCCTGCAGCGAAAACGAGAGGCCGTCCGCGAGGCAGTCGCCCGTATTGCCGGCGTTCTCGACCCACTCGAGGTGCTGAGAGAGGTCGGCGGGGCCGAACTCGTCGCGATGGCGGCGGCGATCATCGCCGCTCGTCACCGTCGGCTGCCCGTACTGATCGACGGCTACGTGGTCACCGCTGCCGCAATGCCCCTTGCCGCCATTTCCCCCGCCGCACTCGATCACTGTCTGGTCGGCCACTGCTCCGCCGAACCGGGTCATCGCCGTCTGCTCGAGCGGTTGGGCAAGCAACCTCTGCTCGACCTGGACATGCGACTCGGCGAAGGCAGTGGTGCAATGGCAGCGGTGCCGTTGGTCGCGATGGCCTGCGCCGGCATCACCGACGTACCGACGTTCGGAGAATGGTTCGGCTGATGCGCAACCTGCGCGCCGCAATCATCTTCCTCACCCGGGTTCCGATTCCTTTCTCCGGTCAGCCGAACGCGGCAGCGGCTGTGCCTTGGTACCCGGTTGCGGGGGCCCTGATCGGTGTCTTCGTCGGTGGCACGGCTGCGGGACTACTGCATCTGGTACCACCCCTGGTCGCGGCCGCATTGGCAATCATGCTCGGTGTCCTGGTCACGGGAGCGTTCCACGAAGACGGGCTCGCCGATGTCGCTGACGCATTCGCCGGCGGGTGGACTCCTGCCGACAGGATGCGAATCCTCAAGGATCCGTTGCATGGGTCGTACGGAGTCGCGGCGATGTGCGGCTCGATCACGATCCGGGTGGCCTGCGTCGCTTCGTTCGGGGGCTCGTCGGCCGTGGCCTTCTCCTCGCTGATCGCGGCCCATGCGTTGGGGCGCTGTGCCGCAATCGGATTGTTGGCGATTGCACCAACCGCATCGACCGAGGGCCTCGGGGTGAGCTCGGCACAGGCGCTCAACCGCCCGCGCGTTGCCCTCGGCATCGTTGCCGGCATCGCCTTCGCCGCGATCGCCACCGGCTGGTGGGTCGCGCCGTTCATCGTCGCGATGGCCGCCGGGAGCGCCGCCGTCGGGTGGCTCGCGATGCGCAAGATCGGCGGCGTCACCGGTGACGTGCTCGGCGCCGCCGAGCAGGTCGTCGAATGCCTGGTCCTGGTCGTCGCGACAGGTCTCGCCGCCCGATACACGCTGTGGTGGACCTGATCGCCAACCCGATCGCCAACCCGATCGCCAACCTGATCGACAGGTTGTGAGGTCAACCCGTCGCGAACTCCGCAATCCGGCGAATGCCTTCGGTGAGATCGTCGTCGCTCATCGCGAACGAGAATCGCGCGTACCCAGGCGATCCGAATGCTTCGCCTGGCACGAAGGCAACCTTCGCGTGACCGAGCACGACATCGGCGAGTTCGAGGGTGGTGGCGGATACGTGTCCTCCACCGAGTGGCCGTCCGAGCAAACCCTTCATGTTCGCAAAGCAATAGAACGCGCCCTGCGGTTGGATGCACGAGACACCGTCGATGTCGTTCAGCAGACCGTGCATCAACGTGCCACGCCGCTCGAAGGCTGCACGCATCATGTGCACCGCTGACAGATCGCCACTGACCGCTGCGAGGGCAGCCTGCTGAGCAACATTGCTGACGTTGCTGGTTGCGTGCGACTGGAAGTTGATCGCGGCTTTCATCACGTCGGATGGTCCGATCATCCAGCCGACGCGCCATCCGGTCATGGCATATGTCTTGGCGACCCCGTTGACGATGATGCACTGATCGGCGATGTCGGGAACGACCGTCGGCATCGACACGAACCGGTGCGGTCCGTAGGTGAGGTGTTCATAGATCTCGTCGGTGATGACCCAGACACCCTTCTCGACCGCCCATCGCCCGATCGCCTCGACCTCGTCGGGTGAGTAGACGGCCCCGCTCGGGTTGTCGGGCGACACGAACAACAACACCTTGGTCCGACTCGTCAGAGCTGCATCGAGTTGTTCGACGGTGACCCGGAAGTTGGTCTCTTCGGTCGTCTCGATCACGACCGGAACGCCGCCGGCCAGGGTCACCGCTTCGGGGTAGGTCGTCCAGTAGGGCGCCGGAAGGATGACCTCGTCACCCGGATCGCAGAGCGCGGCGAAGGCCGTGAACACGGCGTGCTTGCCGCCACAAGTCACCAGTACCTGATTGGCCGTGGTCGCGAAGCCACTGTCGCGCAACGTCTTGACGGCGATCGCTTCGCGCAGCGCAGGCAGGCCGGCGGCCGGTGTGTAACGATGGTTCTTCGGATCTTGACACGCCTTGACGGCAGCCTCGACGATGTGCGCTGGCGTCGGGAAGTCGGGCTCGCCGGCCCCGAAGCCGATCACGTTCTCCCCCTTGGCTTGCAACGCCTTTGCCTTTGCATCGACGGCGAGAGTCGCCGACTCGCTGATCGATGCAAGGCGAGCAGAGGCCCGTCGTGGCGTGACGGAACCGAGGGAGGAAGACGAACTCATAGCTGCCATGCTGGCACAGTGACAGCGCTCGACCAACGCTCCATTTCGATCCCACGCGATCTCCTCCCCGTCGACGGCCGGTTCGGTTGCGGCCCATCGAAGGTGCGCCCGGCTCAAGTGAGCGCGCTCGCCGCTGCCGGTTCCACGTTGCTCGGGACCAGCCATCGCCAGCCGCCGGTCAAGAACATGGTCAAGTCGATCCGGGAGGGCCTCGTCGACTTGTTCGGCCTGCCCGACGGTTGGGAGATCCTGCTCGGTAACGGGGGCTCGACGGTCTTCTGGGACGTCGCCACCTTCGGGCTCGTTCGTCAACTGAGCGCCCACGCTGTGTTCGGCGAGTTCTCGTCCAAGTTCGCAGAGGC
>JANOEM010000152.1:0-8720 GCA_031413195.1 Actinomycetes bacterium | reverse complement strand
CGGCGGAGCTCGTCAGGGATCCGACTGAGTTGATCCCGTCCGCGAGCCGACAACTCGCGCTCGAGGAACACTCCTGCGACCACCATTCCGACGAATGCGACGAAAGCGAGCCACGCACTCAGTTGCAGCGAAGCGATGACCGCAACCATTGAAACAACAAGCGCCACGATGCTCCAGACGAGGCGGTTGCGGGACGCGCCATGATGGCTGCGCGGGTTGACCTTGAGCGCGAAGGCGGGATCGGCCTGCAGCTGCTCTTCGATTTGGCGAAGTATGCGTTGTTCCTCTTCGGAGAGCGGCATCAGAGTTCTCCTCGCAGGGCCGACCCACGGTTGTGGATTCGGCTATAGCTTCTCACGTTCTGCGGCGCGTGACAACGCGACCGTCGCTCGGATGTGACCCGCTTGAAGGATTTCACCCAGCCCACCGTACCGGGCCAGTGGCGGGTCGAGTCAACGTTGCCGATCGGGTCGCAATCCGTCACGTGCTCGGGTCCCGATCGTGGTCGGGTCCCCACTGCTGGGCACCCGGGCGAACAAGTCGAATTCGCGATCTGGACTGCTGGTTGGCCTTCGCGACCGTGCTGGCCGGGCCGATTGCTGTCTGTCCGAATCGTCGTCGGATTGCGTCGATCGCGAGCGTTGCTTCGGTCCAGTCGTTGATGCCAACCGCCGATCCGTCGTCGAAATCGTCGAGGCGAAGTTGCTCGGCGGGCTGGCCCAGGTTGGACGCTTGAACGCCGATCAGCCGCACGCCTGGCCCGGGATCGACGTTCGCGAGTAACGGGCCGACTGCATCGAGGATCGCTGCTGCGGTTGCAACCGGCGATGGCAGCGTGGCTGAGCGGGTGATCGTCACGAAACCGGCAAAGCGGACCTTCAGTGTCAGTGTGCGAGCACCGGTTCCGGCCGCTCGCAAACGCGATGCAACCGCGTCAGCGAGTCGAACCACCTCGGTACGAAGTTGACTGAGCTCGTACAGATCCCTGGCAAAGGTCTCCTCATGACCGATCGATTTGATCGAAAGCTCGGTTTCGACCGGCCGCTCGTCGTGGGCCTGCGACAGCTGGAAGAGGTGCCGCCCGCTTGCCTTCCCCAGCACCTGAACAAGAGTCTGCTCACCGAGCCGGTACAAGTCACCAACGGTGGACACTCCGAAGCGTTGCAACTTCTCGAGAGTTGCCGGCCCGACGCCCCACAGTCGCTGGACGGGAAGCGCCTGGAGGAACTCGAGCTCGTGCCCCGGCTCGACCTCGAACACCCCGAGTCCTGGACGAACCCCAGCTGCGGAGGCTTTCGGCTTTGCCGAAACGGAGGCGAGCTTGGCGAGGAATTTGTTCGGAGCAACACCGACAGAGCAGGTCAGATCGAGTTGTTCCTGAATCCGGGTTCGGAGATGTCGGCCGATCTCGACCCCGCTGCCGAACAATCGCAATGATCCGGTGACATCGAGAAATGCCTCGTCCAGTGACAGAGGCTCGACATACGGAGTGACTTCGTCGAAGATCTCGCGCACCTCGCGACTGACCGACGAGTACAGGGCATGATCGCCGGAGAGGAACACTGCGTGAGGGCATTTGCGGCGCGCAACCGAACTGGGCATAGCCGATGTGACACCGTACCGACGCGCTTCGTACGACGCAGCCGCCACGACTCCGCGCTGGCCGGTCCCGCCGACGACGACAGGCTGTCCGATCAGCTCTGGATGCCGACGCAGTTCGACCGAGACGAAGAACGCGTCCATGTCGACGTGCAGGATCGTTCGTTGCGGTGAGGACGCTTCGGCTGTCATGACCACCGTCGCTCCACCCGAGCGGTCTCCCGATCCGCACCGTGAACGGAGAACTCGAACGGATCGAGGGGCGTCATTCCCGCCTTCAACCACGCAACGATCGGCACTTTGACCCACATTGGGGATTCGGCCAACATCGCTTCGACGTGATCGAGGTCGACGAACATCGCGTGCTCGACGATCCGGTCCGGGTCGTTGAGCGAGATCTCGCCGTGGGCAACGGGCGAAAACCACGACTCGACGGTCATCTGCCAACCCATGTCGGGGGCGTCGACCACAACCGTGTAGTGCTTCTCACTCCAATCAGGAACGACAAGCCCGGTTTCTTCAAGCACTTCGCGCGTGATGCCGTCCGTGATGCGCTCGCCCTCGTCGATCACTCCACCAGGTGGCGTCCACTCGACGGTGCCCTGCCGCCGTCGGTTGGCCGCCAGGAGAAGCTGGTTGTCGATGACGATCAAGCCGCCACCAACCAGGAACGAACGCATGATCGCATTCTCGCAGGTCGAGGCTCCTGCAACGGTCAGTCGAGGGATCAACCACGGGACCCAGCCACTGGGTCAGTCGAGGGGTCAGCCGCCCTTCAGCCGCCGTTCGCGGCGACCGCGGAGATCGTTGATCCACAGCCGCATCACCATCAGCAGGGCCTCTCGGACGATTCCCTGGGACATCTTCGACTCACCCGCGGTGCGGTCGCAGAACGTGATTGGGATCTCGACGATCCGGCCGCCGGTTCGAACAAGGCGATGGGTCATCTCGACCTGAAACCCGTATCCCTCGGCCGTGACCGTTTCGAATTGCATCCGGTCGGTGAGCGCTGCGCTGCTATATGCCCGGTAGCCGGCGGTGGCGTCGTTGATCGCCAGGCCGAGGACCCCGGCCGCATAGCGATTGCCCCACCTGGACAACAGACGGCGACGGCGCGGCCAGTTCTCGGTGATTCCACCCGGCACGTAACGGCTCCCGAGGGCAAGGTCCGCACCGTGTTCGACTGCCGAGACCAGAGCGGGAATCATCGCCGGATCGTGCGAGAAGTCCGCGTCGATCTGGATGCAGATCTCGGCGCCATCATCGATCGCATGCCGCATTCCGGCTCGGTACGCGGCGCCGAGACCGGCTTTACCCGGTCGGCGTAAGACCGTGAGGTCACCCAGTTCGCCAGCCAGCGATTCGGCGAGGTCAGCGGTGCCGTCGGGGCTGTTGTCATCGACGACGAGGATGCCGACACCCGGGGCGTGCTCGCGAATCGAGCGGCACAGCCCCTCGATGTTCTCGGCCTCGTTGTAGGTGGGCACGATGGCCACTGAACGCACCGGCGCAGCATAATCGGCAGGATTCGGCAAACTTCTGCCAGCGTCGGTGGCCCGTCTACGATTGCAAGGTGACCGATGACTCCGATCAACGTCCGCTGTCTGCGCTGCCCTCCCCTGCCGCACGCGCCGCTGCATTCGCAGCAATCATCCTCGGCGGGCTCGCCGGCGGCCTGATCGGCTACAGCCTCGTACGCGTGCAATGTGACGGAACGTGCGCCGTCGGCCGCGGGCTCGGCGCGCTGATCGGAGCAATGGCCGCCGGCATCGGCATGAGTGTGGTGGCGGTTCTCGTCCTCCGTGCGGTGGGCGAGTGGAAAGACATCGAGGACAGTCGAAATCCACGACCTGGCTCGCGGACCAGCCGCTGATGGCGGCCGCAGCGCACGATGACGACGAGCTCTTGGCCCTTGCCAAAGGCCTGGCACGGCGAGCAGGCGAGTTGATCCGCGAAGGTCGCCGCTCAGGCGCCGGCAGTGTCGACACCAAGTCATCATCGACTGACCTGGTCACCGAGTTCGACAAGGCCTCCGAAGCACTGATCGTCGGCGAGATCCGCCTTGCGCGACCCCGAGATGCGATAGTCGGCGAAGAGGGTGCTTCGATCAGCGGGACCAGCGGTGTCCACTGGCTGATCGACCCGATCGACGGAACGACGAACTTCTTCTACGGGTTGGCCGGGTACGCCGTGTCGATCGCGGCATGCGATGACGACGGCCCGCTCGCCGCCGCGGTGTACATTCCGGCGACCGATGAGATGTTCTCTGCGGCAAGGCATCGTGGTGCGATGCTCGACGGATCACCCATCCACTGCTCGGCAACGGATCACCTTGCCACAGCCCTCGTAGCCACCGGCTTCAGCTATCACGCTGACCGTCGCCGCGATCAAGTGCGACGACTGCAACACATCATCGGTGAGATCCGCGACATCCGCCGTTTCGGCGCAGCGGCGGCAGACCTGTGCTACGTCGCAGCGGGCCGTCTCGACGCCTACTTCGAAGAACATCTCGGCCCATGGGATCTGGCCGCCGGCGAGTTGATCGCACGCGAGGCGGGTTGCATCCTCGGCGACTTCGTCGGAGGACCGGTTCGACCGGAGCAAGTGCTCGTTGCCAACCCTGCGCTGTTCCAGTCCCTGCAAGCGCTGATCAACGACGCGAGCCTCCGGTCACACCTACACTGACGAACGTGGGCACTCGTATTCTGACGGTCGAAGACGACGAACGCATCCGGACCGCCGTCAAGCTCGCGCTCGAAGACGAAGGCTGGACCGTCGATGAGGCAGGCAGCGGCGAGGAAGCAATCGAGCTCTTCCAGCGCGCAACCCCCGATGTCGTGCTGATCGACATCATGCTTCCGGGGATCGATGGATTCGAACTGTGTCGCCACCTCCGCAAGACCAGCGATCTGCCGATCGTGATGGTGACGGCTCGGGCCGACACGCACGATGTGGTCGCCGGGCTCGAGGCCGGCGCCGATGACTACCTCACCAAGCCGTTCGCACCGAAAGAGCTCTCGGCACGGATCCGGGCGTTGCTGCGGCGGGTCCGACCAATGAGCCCAGGCCACGCGAAGTTGATCTTCGGTGACCTCGAGCTGATTCCTGACGAAGGCAAGGTGTTGCGCAGCGGCATCGAACTCCACCTCACCAAGACCGAGTTCCGACTGTTGGTCGAGCTCGGCCAAAGTCCGGGAAGGGTCTTCAGTCGTGAGTCCCTGCTGGACAAGGTTTGGGGATACGACTACTTCGGTGACGGCCGTCTGGTCGACGTCCACATCCGGCGCCTGCGGACCAAGGTCGAAGCTGATCCGGCGAACCCTCGCCACGTGGTCACGGTTCGAGGTCTGGGATACCGACTGCAGTCGTGATCCCGTCGTGACCGCGTTGCCCTCGCCGTGACCGATATCGCCCCATCCCAAGCAACGTCGTGGTTCTCTCGCGCCTTGGGTCGGCTTGCGCGATTCCGTCCCCAACGCGTCGGCCTGCGAACTCGGATCCTGCTGACGTTCAGCCTCGGATTTCTCGCCCTGTCAATTTTGCTTGCGACGATCACCTACACCCTGACCAAGGCGACCCTGCTGAAGCAGCGGGACCGCGCCGCTGTCGAGCAGACCTACCGAAACGCCAGCGTCGCAGTCAACCAACTCCGGTCGCAGCCATCATCGGCGCAGGTCGTGCTCGACGCACTCGCCGAATTGGGCATTCTCCGGCCGCTTCTCAACTATCGCGACGCGTGGTCGCCGGGAGCCCCGCGGTTCGGCCCCGACGCCGTTCCGACCGCGCTCAAGGCGCGGGTCGTCAACGAAGGCGTGCC
This sequence comes from Actinomycetes bacterium, assembly GCA_031413195.1. GTDB lineage: Bacteria > Actinomycetota > Acidimicrobiia > Acidimicrobiales > Ilumatobacteraceae > WLMZ01. The sequence goes on along the minus strand of JANOEM010000152.1, from coordinate 3,304 downwards.
GTCTCGAATGATCGTCCGCGTCGAAGGTGAGCAGATACTGGTGGTTGGCGTTCCCCTTCCGGAAGTCGGCGCGTCGTACTTCGAGTTCTTCCGTCTCGACGAGGTCAAGGACACTCTCAACAGCGTCCGGCTCTCGCTCCTGTTCGCCGGGTTCATCACGACACTGATCGGTGCAGTGTTGGGCTCCGTCGCGTCGCGGCGCGCTGTGCGACCCCTCGGTGATGCCGCCCAGGCAGCCAAAGCGATCGCCGGGGGTCGGCTCGATACCCGACTGGAAACGACCGATGATCAAGACCTGCGTCTACTCGCGAACTCGTTCAACGACATGGCGTCGGCACTGCAGCTTCGCGTCGAGCGTGATGCCCGATTCGCGAGTGACGTCAGCCATGAGCTGCGCTCGCCGCTGATGACCCTCGCTGCCTCCATCGAAGTGATGAACTCGCGGCGAGAGGAGATGCCAGAGCGCGCCCAGGCAGCGTTGGATCTCCTGGTCGGCGACGTCGGTCGATTCCAAGGTCTCGTCGAAGACCTGTTGGAGATCTCCCGATTCGATGCGGGCGCGATCCGGCTCCATCTCGAGGATCTTCTCGTCGCCGAGTTCGTTCGCCAGGCGATCGCCGTCAGCAGCCTGCCTTCAACCGTGGTGACAGTCAGCGAGCGAGCCGAGCGGATGGTGATGCAAGGAGACCGGCGCCGATTGGCGAGGGTGATCGCAAACCTGATCGATAACGCACGACTCCATGGCGGCAATGAGCCGGAGGTCAACGTGACCGAAGCGGACAATGAGGGTGAACCTCTCGGCCATGTCTGGATCGCGGTCGAGGACCACGGCGCAGGCGTACCGGTCGAGGAACGGAGTCTGATCTTCGAACGTTTCGCACGCGGCGCCGTCGCGGGCCGGCGCAGTTCGAGCGACGGGGCGGGTCTCGGGCTCGCCCTGGTCGACGAGCATGTCCGCCTCCACGGGGGCAACATCCGGGTCGAGGATCGTTCCGACGGCGAACCGGGCGCACGGTTCGTCATCGAACTGCCTGCCGAAGAAATCGAGCCATGAAAGCCGCGTCTCGTGCCGCAATCGTGATGCTCGCGATCGTGTTGTGCTCGTGTGGCATCAGCGACGATTCCTCCCCTCGCGATGTTCCCGAAGCGAATCGGCCTTCGCTCGTCGCGCCAGCTGCGCAGGCAGTCGGTACGACTACAGGCAGTGCCCGGATCTTCCTCATCGCCCCCGACGCACCCAACGAACCGCGTCGCCTCCGGGCTTCACCGCGCGACGTGGGCGATTCCGTGACGCAACGCCTGAACTCGCTGTTCGGCCCCCTCACGGTGGCCGAAGGCAGCGCCCGCCTCCGAACGGCGATCCCAGAAGGTCTTCGGCTGCGCTCTGCCATCGTTCAGTCCAACGGGGTCGCCGTGGTCGACGTCAGCGACGAACTGCTCGCGCTCTCCAGCAGCGCGCTGGTGGATGGGGTCTCCCAGATCGTTTTCACGGTGACGGAAGTTCCAGGCGCGACGAGCGTGGATCTCCGCGTCGATGGCCAGAACCTGCAGTGGCCGGCCGGCGACGGAACGCTGCAGAGCAAACCCTTGACGGTCTACGATTACCCCGGCTTCATCGAGAGCACGCAGCCCGACTTCCCTGCGGTGCCGTCTCCCCAGCAAGGGTGAGACTCAACCGAAGAACACCGACGCGACATCGTCGTACAGGTACAGATCGACAGGACGGGTCTTCCCCGCCGTTTCCGACAACGGCACGAGACCCATCTGATCCCCGAGCAAAGCCGTCATCTGGCCCCATGCGCTCTGGTGCACGGCGTCGATCGCTTCGACGCCGTAGCGTGTGGCAAGCACACGATCGAACGCCGAGGGGGTGCCACCGCGTTGCACATGTCCGAGCAACACGACCCTGGTCTCGAGCCCGCTGCGCGCCTCGATTTCGGGGGCAAGCAGGTCGGCGACACCGCGAAGTCGCACGTGTCCGAACCTGTCGTACACCTTCTCCCGGCCCGGCATGCTCCCCTTTGCCGGTTCTGCCCCCTCGGCCACAACGACGATTGACGCGTAACGGCCCCGCTCGTGGCGAGCCCTCAGGATCTCGCATACTTCGTCGACGTCGAAGGGCTTTTCGGGGATCAGGATCACCGTCGCTCCCCCGGCGATTCCAGCGTGTGTCGCGATCCATCCGGAGTGTCGCCCCATCACCTCGACCACCATCACGCGGTCGTGGCTCTCGGCGGTGGTGTGCAATCGGTCGATCGCATCCGTTGCGATCTGGACCGCGGTATTGAAGCCGAATGTCGCGTCCGTACCGACGATGTCGTTGTCGATGGTCTTGGGAACGCCGACGATCGGAAGGCCGAAGTCGTTGTACAACGCCGAGGCCACTGACAATGAACCATTCCCGCCGACCACGATCAAGGCATCGAGACCCATCTCGGAGAAGGTCTTGGCGACCGCCTCGGGGCCTCCGGGGCGGTCATAGGGACTGCCCCGCTTGGTCCCGAGCAGGGTGCCCCCCTTTGGCAGCATTCCGCGCAACGACCTGACATCGAGACTCATCGTCCGTCGATCGATCACGCCATCCCACGCGTCGAGGAATCCAACGATCTCGTCGCCGTGGATCGTCTCGCCCTTGCGCACGACTGCGCGAATGACGGCGTTCAGCCCCGGACAGTCCCCGCCCCCGGTGAGAAGCCCAACTCGCATCGTTCGACTGTAGGCCAAACGTGCGCCAGGGTCATTGGACATGGTAGGAACTTGGCCATGGCGTGGGATTCTTCTCGCACGGTGCCGTGGCGCCGACTGGTCCGCGAGTGGCTGATCTACGTGGTCATTGCCGCCGCCGCGATCACGATCTACTACCGCGTGACTGATCGCAGAATCGATGTGGGGTTGTTTTCCGGCCTGTTGGTCAGTGGCCCGATGTACTTGATCGTCGGTGCGATCCTCGCCAAATTCGGCCATCGGCGCAAGACCCTCAAGGAACTCCGCGCCGATCGCCCGGCTTCGGCCACCGGAACGGCCGCCGCGGGCGCCGCATCATCGACAGACCCACAAGGGGCAAAGGCCCGACCGGCGCCGACAAAGCGAACGTCGACCGGCCCGTCCCAACATCGTCCGACCAACAAGCCAAAGCGGCGCTGACATGGCCCTCAACAACACGTGTGTCCTTGCGCTGGATGCGGGCACCACCGGTGTGCGGACTCGAGCTGTGTTCGTCGACGGTCGCGCCCCGGTGGCCTCGTATCGAGAGTTCACCCAACACTTCCCTCGCCCGGGTTGGGTCGAACACGACGCGTCCGAA
>JANOEM010000151.1:0-3751 GCA_031413195.1 Actinomycetes bacterium | reverse complement strand
TCCTGCGCGAACCAGTGTTCGAGACCAGGCATCGCCACGACAGTCATGATGTCGGACTGTCTAGTACACGATCCCCGTGGTCGGCCATCCAAGCCGACAATCGAAACCGCTTCGCACGACGGTCGGGGCCGTTGTCGATCAGGCGGGGGTGAGCGTTGCGGCGAAGAACACCACACCGGCGGAGCAGTCGCCGACCGCATCGGCTGACACCAGCAGGCTCGCGCCGAGTCCGGTCAACGAGCGTGTTTCGTCCAATTCGACTTTGACGCCGTCGGCGAAGATCGTGATCGAGACACGGGCGTTCCGTGACGTGGCGCCGCATGGCTCGAGGATCAGGTCGCTGTCGATGACCGCGAATAACGATCCGTTGACGTCGAACAGACCAGCAGTGAGCACGTTCGGCACCTTGAGTTCGAGTCCGTTCGCGCCTTGGATGATGTCCGCCCGAACATCGGGCCGACGCACGCCGCAGGTCGACAGACCGGCGCAATAGGCCTCCGTCAGGGAGAGGGTGTACGCACCGATCAAGTCGTACCCCTCGAGCGACGCCGTGACCGTGATCGGGAACTGGCCGGCTACCTCGGCGAGTTTGGCTTCGGCAGCATCGGCGCGCGCCGTTTGCGCGGCCAGTTCATCCTGCTCGCTCGACGTTCCACCATCGCTGCTGCAGCCTCCGAGCGAAACCACGAGCGCAACCGCCACGCGCGAAGCGACTGCCGTCCGCGCCCACTTGCGACGTGCCCCATGTCTGATTGACCGACCGCTCATCTCGCCACCCTTTCAACGTCTGAGACTGTCATCGGCGCCGATATCCAGACCCTTGACGGATTCGTTCAACCAACGGCAAGGGTGTTCCCGCGTCGCGCTGGACCAGGGGTCGGGCACTGCGCACGGGCGTTCTACACTGAACCATGGCACGCGCACGATCGGTGTTGTTCGATCGCTGGTCGGCGATCTACGACCGTCCTGGTTTTCAGGACGCGACGTACCGGCCCGTTCACGACGCCATCATCGCGAGACTTATGGGAGTGCGCCCCGAGTCGATCGTCGATCTTGGCTGTGGCACCGGCCAGCTCACGACCCGCCTGACAGAACGATTCCTTGACGCCCATGTGGTCGGCATCGACTACTCGGCGGGCATGCTCGCCGAAGCGAGAACTCGGGTCGGCGGTCGAGCAAACCTGCTCCGAGCCGATGCCCAGGAACTGCCGCTGCGAGAAGCGTCGGTGGATGTGGTGGTGTGCACGGAGTCATTCCACTGGTATCGAGATCAAGCACAAGTCGTTGAGACGCTCGCTTGCATCCTTCGGCCAGACGGTCAGTTGTTGATCGCTTCGATTGCCTCCGTCACCAACCTCGGCGACTCCGCGGTCCGCCAACTGTCATCCGCTGCCGGCCAACCGATTCGGGCGTTGACACCCCGACGACTCGGTCAACTCCTCACCAACTCTGGTTTCGAGGTTGTCCATCAACGACGGGTTCCGCGGCTCGGTCTCGTTGCGTGGCCCGTGCTCACCCACGCTCGACTCCGCTCCTGAAAGGGTGCCGTTGCTGTCGAACGCCTCCACCCAGAACGCTGCGGCCGAATCGCCGGGTCGACGTGTATCGAACGCCAGCCAGACCGTGGTCCGGCCAGCCGCAGCTATGTTGCTCGTGGACTGCCCGTCGGACATCGCCGCACCTCCGACGTCAAGTGAGCTCCCTGCTTCGCCGAAGTGCAACCACTCCAGATATTTCTCGCAACCTGAGAGATATTGTCCAGTTCGTGGACAAGATGCCAACGCCGCCCCTCCTGCCGATCTTCCGCTCGCAACAGCAGGCCGACCTGCTCGCGCTTGTCCTCGGCGACCCAGCTACCGAGCATCGGCTTACCGAGCTCGCCGAGCGGACGAGCATCCCGTATCCGTCGGTGCATCGCGAAGTCGAACGGGCGAAGGCGGCGGGCCTCTTGACGAGCCGTCGCGTCGGGCGAACCTCGCTCATTCGAGCCGACGTTTCGAGCCCGTACTTCGAAGGACTGTCCGACGTGCTCGTCAAGGCGTTCGGCGTGCCGTAAGTGCTCGGCCAGGCGCTCAGCGGCATCGGCGGGATCGACGTCGCGTACGTCTACGGGTCTTGGGCAGCACGGTTCTCGGGCGAGAACGGCGACCGGCCAGTCGGCGACATCGACCTCCTCGTGCTCGGTGGGCCTGACCGCGACGAGGTGTACGCGGCGGCAAGCGAGTCTGAGCGCAGGCTGGGCAGAACAGTCCAGGTGACGATCCGATCGGCCAGCTGGCTCACGGACGGCAGTGGCACGTTCCACGACACCGTCGTCGGACGACCGAAGGTGCCGGTGTCGCTTACGGTCATGGGCACAGCGGCACGGCGCCGTTCGACTCGAACATCGACGGGTACGGGGCACGCACGCCGCCTACGATCGGCCTTGTGAACGACTCCGACGAGGCCAACGTCTCCGGCACAGGATTCTGGCTGGACGACGACCTCGAATCGATGCTCGCACCCGTGCAGCCCTACGAGGGCGCCGGCGAGTTTGCGATTGAGGACCTCACCGACGAGGAGTGGGATCGGTTCGTCACTGCCCTCCGCGAGTGATCGCCCGCAAGGGCGCCGTACGGGACCGCGATCAGTTGCTGCGCTCGCGTTCGAGGCGCTCGCGGATGTAGCGGCGTAGCTCGCCTATGGGGATCCGGCGCGAGCGGCCGATGTGGACCGAGGCGACCCTGGCCTGTGGTGAGCAGGTCGTAGAGCGACCCGCGGCTAACGGACAGGAACCGGGCGGCATCCGGCAGTGTGACGAGACGAAGACCGTCGTCAAGATCGGCGTAGTCAGTTCCAGTGGCGTGCATCGGGTGCTCCTTCTGATCGTGCGAGTACACAGGGATACAGAGCACGGATTCGCCCGGGCGCAGCACGGTTTCGGCCGATTTCTCACGCGATCGCGTCGACAGTCGCGTTGCCGCCACGCGACTGACCACGCGATCGCGTCACCTCGACACGGTCGGCCACGCGCCTGTGCGCGCAGTCGCGTGTTCAGCAACATCGCCAGCGCACCTTCAGCCATCAGGCCGACATCGAGTCGGCCCCGACGCGCCGGAGGTCCGAATGCGCCGCTCTTCGCTGAACTCACCCCGATGGCCGACGCCCTTTCTCCGGCGCGGCCACATGCCGGCGGCCGCACGCCAGGCCGAGGCACCCTCAACCGCCGGAATGAAACCGACACGGCAACGGACCGTTGGCACCTCGACAGCCGGAGGCGCACGCGACTGTCGCCGCAGCGACGCCATCGCAGCCGTGATGCAAGTGCGTCCACTTTCTGTCTCGTCCGGCATCGCCGGCTCGAGCCCGTTCGGCCTGTTGCCGTTCGGCTGGTCGAGGTGGTCGTGATGCTGTCGCTCGCGAAGCTCGGTCGAGGCAGCGGGGGATACTACCTCGACGCAGTCGCGCAGGGTGCGGAGGACTACTACGTCGGTCGGGGCGAGGCGCCGGGGTACTGGGCCGGTCGGGGAGCCGAGCTGCTCGGCCTCGACGGTGAAGTGACACAGCAGCTGCCTTCTCAGCCTTCGTGCTGCTCGGGTTGGCAAGAACCTTGCCGGCCGCTGAAGCCGCCTTCGAACCCGTTTGACGGTTGTTTGTAGCTGGCATCGTGATCACCTCCTGTCCACCCCAACTTGCGTTCGAGGGCAGCAAGAGCCGAGAATCCAAGTGCCAACCTGGCGACTCCGCCACCCCTGCCGGGTCGGGCTCTGCC
>JANOEM010000150.1:0-3226 GCA_031413195.1 Actinomycetes bacterium | reverse complement strand
TCTGCTGGAGCCGCTCCCAGGTGAAACCACGCTTGTCGAGGAACCCGGGGCGCATCGCCTCGATGATCACGTCGGACTTCGCGACGAGCTGTTCGAACACAGCGAGCGCCTCAGGGTTCTTCAAGTCGAGGACGAGCGACTCCTTGCCCCGATTGATGTGCAGGTGCATCAGCGACACCCCGTTGACGATCGGCCAGGTCATCTCGCGGACGTAGTCGCCGGACGGCGCCTCGATCTTGATGACTTCTGCCCCGAAGTCGACGAGGTGCGATGCGAGCGCCGCCGGACCGAGCAGCGACAGATCAAGAACCCGCACACCGGCCAGTAAACCCTCACCGCTGGCTGCTGGTCCCGTGTTCTCGCCGTTGCTCATGTCATTCCCTTCGAGACGACCTCACCCAAGGCGTCGCATGACATCATGTTCGAAGAGGTGCAGGCTGCGCCAAGCGGACTCGGGGGAAACTCCACCGATCATCGGATGGAACAGGACGAACCCGAACGGACCGACTTGCTCGATCTCGCCGAGCAGTTGATCGGGCGTGAGCACGCGATACATCCCGAGCCGGCGGACCTCGTCGACGTCGGCTGCAATCCGGTACGTCCCATCAACTCCGGCATCAGCAGCCCAGCGGCCGTAGGCGTTCGTCTCGTGCAGGAAATGCCTGCCGACTTCGTCCCAGCCTTGATCGACATCAACGCAGAGATGGAAATTGCCGATCGAGACGCCGAAGTACGGCCCGGGATCAGGCTTGCCAAGCGCGAGCGACTCGGCCCGAAACGGTTCCCAGACCGATGGCAGCGACGGCGAGAACCCAACATCGAGTCGAGCAGCGCGACGCGCAGCCGCCGCGGTGCTCCCTCCGAGCGAGATCGTCGGCCCACTCTGGCTCTCAACGCGCGGTGTGACTCGGATCCCGCGGCCGAGGTACTCGAACTGCTCGCCGTCAAATGCAGAACGCAGGACGTCTACTGCGTCCTTCACGCGGCGCACCCGCTGATCCATCGGCACGCCGGACATCTCGAACTCATCGGCGACATAGCCGTTCGCAAGGACGAGATCCAAGCGCCCTGCGCTGATCAGGTCGACCACCGTCGCCTGCTCGGCAAGCCGCACGGGATCGTGCAGCGGTGCGACGACCGCCGAGATCATCAGCCGAATCCGTTTCGTCCTCGCGGCCATCGCCGCCGCCATGGTCAATGCGCTCGGCAGATAGCCATCATCACTTCCGAGATGCTCGGAGAGCACCACGGTCAAAAAGCCATGCTGATCTGCCCACTCGACCATGTCGAGGCCGGCCCGGTATCGCTCCGTCATCGTCGTCTCCGAGAATGCCGGATTGCGGAAATCGAATCGCATCCCGAACAGCGCCATGCCAACCTCGCTCAGTGAGACCACGAACGGGTCGCTTGGCGAGCGAACCTACCGCGAGAACCGGTTTGGCGCAGACTGCAACAGTGGCAGGATGAAGTGATGACCGACCGGCCGCCACCGACACCCCCGGCGCCTACAGAGATCAAGGACGCCCGCGAAGTTGTCCGCCAAACCCGTCGCGAGCGGCTGATCGCGCTTCGGGCGATCAGCATCCCGACTGCGATCATCCGTCGCTTCTTCCAGATCGATGGGATCAGGATGGCCATGCTGATGGCGTTCAACCTCTTCATCTCGATCATTCCCTTGACGATCCTTGCCTTCGCGTTCGTCTCGCGGCTTCGTAACAGGATCTCGCTGAGTCAGGTCTTCATCGAGCAGTTCCAACTCGACGGCGAGACAGCGAGAGTGGTCCTCGGAGCATTCCCGAAGACCTCGAACGTGTTGAAGATCGCATCAGCGATCGCCGTGGCTTCGTTCGCAATCAGCGGGTTCGACGTCGCATCGGTGTTTCAACGCACATTCGCTGATGCCTGGAACGTCAAGCGCGTTCGCGGTTGGCGGGGGCCGGCACGCGGTGCGGTCTGGTTCGTGCTTGTGTTCGCAACGTTCGCGTTCAGCCAACTGCTGCAGCGTGGCCCGACCAAACACGGAACTGAGCTGTACTTCGTTGTCGTTCCGATCGTGGCGATCATGAACTACTGGTTCTGGCGTGTGACCCCGGTGTTGCTACTCGACAAGAAGCTCAATGCCCGCGATCTCCGTCCAGGGGCGATCCTCGGCATGATCGGCAGCACGGCACTCTGGTGGCTTTCCTTGGTCATCCTGCCCGGCTGGTTCAGCTGGTACGGCCGCGGCTTCGGCGGGGTCGGCATCGCGCTCGCGATGTTGAGCTGGACCTACATCGTCAGCATCGTGTGGGTTGTCATCGTCGTGATCTCGGCGGTGATGTGGGAACGATCAGCCAAACTGGATGAGGTCATCGAGTTGTCCAACGCCGACGAAATCCACTTCTGAGTGTCCTCGGGAGACATCCGCTGAAACTCGATCCGGCTCACCTCCGGGCCCGGGGCAAACCGAGATGACGTTCCGCGATGTTGTTCTTGTTGATCTCGCTCGTTCCCCCGTAGATGGTCGTGACCGGGGCGTGGCGGGCGTCGTACTCGATCCACCCGTCGGCCGCCGCGCCAGGTTGATGCAACTGCAACAACCCCTCTGCTCCCGCCATCATCTGGAACCACCTCGAAGCCTTCTGATACGCCTCTGATGCGAACACCTTCGTCATCGAACCCTCCAACCCGGGAAGTCCGCCGGAGGCCGCGATCCATGCGGACCGCTGGGTCAGCAACGCCGCGACGTGGTTGTCGATCGCCACCCGTGCGAGCTTCTCGCGCAAACTGGGGTCGGTCATCCGCAATGACTGCTGGGCCCACGCAGCAGTGTGCGCGAGCAGTGGAACGCCTTGGTTCGTACCGCCCATCACACCCCGTTCGAACGACAGGGCAATGCTCATCACGTTCCAGCCGCCGTTGATCTCGCCCAATCGGCAGTTGTCACCGACTCGAACGTCGTCGTAGAAGGTCGCATTCGTGCGCTCGGTTGCCATCGTGTGCACGGGATCGACACGGATTCCCGGGGTGTCCATCGGGATCAGGAACATCGTCAGTCCCTTGTGCCGAGGTAGCGATGGATCGGTTCTCGCAAGCAGGATCACCCATCTCGCCTCATGCGCCATCGTGGTCCACATCTTGGCACCGTTGATCACCCACTCGTCGCCGTCGCGCTCGGCTCGCGTCGTGAGCGAGGCCAGATCGCTTCCGACATCGGGCTCGCTATAGCCCATGCAGATCAAGGCCT
>JANOEM010000149.1:0-2483 GCA_031413195.1 Actinomycetes bacterium | reverse complement strand
CCTATACCGACAGTGTGCTGTTCAGCATCAAGATTATGGGCATCGGCGTTGATGGTGACATCGATCTGAGTCGGCCGGGTCGCTACCAGCGACGAGCAGAGGTCGTGCGCTGCGAGATGAGTCGGGCCGACGTCGAGTCACTCCCTGGTGCTGTCGGAGCGCTGATCAGCGGCGTTCGTGCGGCCATCGAGTTCGGGGCGTTGCTGATCGCCGCTGACGATCACGATCTCTATCTGTCTCGCAGTGCGTTCGGTCAGTTGGGTTCGGTCGTGGCGGCGGTTCCCGACTCGCTCGGCCGGATCCGTCTGCGAGTCGTCGATGACGACGCGTGGGGGATCATCTCAGCCTGAATCCACCGATCGGCTGAGTGGGGGTCGGTCCGGTGGTGGCGGTTCTCGGTCGGGCATGAACGTGTCCGCGGACGCGTGTCGGGGCGTGCGGGGTGAGGGTGTCGTGCTCGATGGTGTTGTCAGCGCTTGGTGAGGTGCTGCGGTGCGCCGGTCCGCGAGGCCGGGTTTATCCGGCGGGGCCGGGCAGTGCGCGCATTGTGGTGAGCAGGCTGGTGAAGGTGTCGGCCCATGGCCAGCGGGCGGGCATGCGCAGGGTGTGTCGCCCGGAGCGGTTGACAGCGACCGCGGGGATCGCGGTGATGCGGGTCCGGAACGTGATGCTGGTGACGGTCGGCTGATCGCCGAGCAGGCTGGCCCAGCGGGTGAGGTTGTGGGCGATCACAGCGCAGGCAAACCAGGCGGCATTCGCGGGGTAGTGGCCCGACGGTATGTGTTCGGCGCCACCGGCTTTGAGGTCACGGATGGCGAGTTCGACGACGGCGTGGTGCCGGTGGAACCGGTCGGCTTCGACCGTGTCGAGGTCGGTGCGGTTGGTGATGAACGCGTGGTGTCGCCATTCGGGGAACAACCGGAGTTGCGCTGCTTCGGTGAGGCGGGTGCGGCGCACGACGAGGCGAACAGTGCGGAACTTGCGGCTGCCTCGTCGCCCGACGGTGTAGTCGGTCTCGGCGACTTGGGCGACGCCGCCGACGGTGTAATCGATGTCTTGCCAGGCGTCGTCGGGGATCTGGGCGATCGTCGTGCGGATCTTGGCGTTGCTGGTCACGGTGATCGACCAAGCAATGCGATGTCGGTTCAACGTGTCGATCAGTTTCCACGACCAGAATCCCGAATCGGCGCGCATCGTGACCGCGCCGGTGGCGCCGGCTCGGCGCACGATCGCGGCGAGTTCGTCAACGAAGCGGACCACACCGCGCGAGGATCCGGCGGAGCCTTTGCGCATCCGCGAGAACACGATCTCGCCGGTGTCAGCGCGAGCCGCGAGCAGCGGGTGGTAGCCCAACTGGCGGGTGTATCCGTATGCGGCGCCCTGCTTGAGATGGCCGTGCACTTCGCAGATCGTCGAGTCCAGGTCAATCACGAGATCGTCTCCGCCAGGTCCGGCGCCGAGCTCCCACGCCCGCGCCAAGAGTCGGGACGCAACGGCGTCGAGTTGGCGGACGAACCCGAACGTGAACGTTCGCAGGAATGTGCCGATCGTCGATGGTGCCATCACCCGGAACGGCAGCACCGCCTGCGTCGCTCCAGCACGCACCACGTCGACATGATCGATGTGGGTTGCACCGGCGAGCATCGCGGCGATCAGGGTGCAGATCTTGCGGCCTGCGTTCGGTGCGCCGGTGCGAACCCACCGTGTTGTGAGCTGCTCGAGACCGAGTCGCATCATCAACGTCGCAGTCACGATCAGCCCGGCGTTGGAGATCAGCCCGTCATGATCGAAAGTCGTGTCGAAACGGTCGATGGTGCGCGATACTGGCCACACAGAAAGTGCCTCCCGAACTGGTTTGGTTCGTGACTTCGAACATCACAATCATCCCAGTTCAGGAGGCCTTTTTGGTGGACGCGCCACCCCACTCACCCCATCAGATCGGTGGATTCAGGCTAAAGCAAGCGTCATGCAGCACGAGATCGCCAGCAGCATCTCGTTGACCTGACGACGCGCACCAAGCACACTTCGCCACGCATAATCACTGAAGTCAACGTCGGCGCCGCGCAACCTCGCGGCCCCACTGCGGCGTCACGTAATCGCGTCGTCAACTCGGCATTAGGGACGCTGAGCGGAAGCTACGTGCTCCTTGGTAGATCGGCACGCATGAGGAGTGTGCGCAGGTTGGGTCCTCCAGGATCGGCGAACTCGTCCACGCGGACGAACCCGCAGCGTTCGTAGAACGCAGCGCGGCTTGTCAGACATTCGAGCACGACGGTCTCGACCGCCTGAGATCGGAGAGAGTCGATGAGAGCGTTCATGAGGAGCCGACCGACCCCAGTGCCGTGCAACGTCGGTTCAGTGGCCACGGTCGTGATGTGCGCGTGTGGTGGCAGCTCGTTCGTCAGATGCGAACGACGGGAGACCAGCAGGAACTCGTCGTTGATTCGCTCCGCTTTGGTGACAACAGTCTTCTTGGTCTGGTC
>JANOEM010000148.1:0-3854 GCA_031413195.1 Actinomycetes bacterium | reverse complement strand
GCCGCGTACGCTTGTTGGGGCAACTCGCACATGCGACTCTGCCGCGCAACAGAGGCGAGAGCTGCACCCTGAACTGCAGAGCGAGTGCGACATGTTCGTCGGTCACCAGGTCGCCCGATGACGGTTCGAGGTCGGCAATGGTTCTGGCGACTCGTCGGACCCGGTGGTATCCGCGACCTGTCAACCGGTCGCGCTCGAGTTCGAACCGCAGCATCTTCGCCGCAGCCGGGTCGAGTGGAGCGAGAGCCTCGAGTCGCGACGATGCAATGCTGGCGTTGAGTGAGCCCTGGCGCAGCCAGGCAACATCACGCGCTGCCACCACACGCTGCGCGACGATCGCCGAGGGCTCTCCGCCGTCTCCGGTCAGGAGCTCATCGATCTGCGGGCGGTCGACGGGTACCCGCAGATCGAACCGATCCAGGAGCGGACCGGACAATCGCCGAAGGTAACGGGCCCGAGCAGCGTCATCGCACTGACAAGCGCCGGGTGCACCCCCGCCACATGGACACGGATTTGTCGCAGCGATGAGCAGGAATCTGGCCGGAAGTGTCGCTGTGGCACGTGCTCTGGCCACCCTGACCACTCCTTCCTCGAGCGGTTGGCGCAGGCCATCCAACACCGACGGGGCGAACTCGCCCAACTCGTCCATGAACAGGATTCCCCCGTGCGCGAGCGAGATCTCGCCAGGTCGCAGAGATGCCGTACCGCCACCGACGAGCGACACGATCGAACTGGTGTGGTGCGGCGCCCGGTACGGAGGTCTGGTGATCAGCCCCGAGGCGGGCAATCGGATCCCTGCCGCAGAGTGCACCATCGTTGCCATCAATGCGACCTCTGCCGACAGTGGCGGCAGCAAGCCGGGCATTCGCTGAGCAAGCATCGTCTTGCCAGCGCCCGGCGGGCCGACGAACATCACGTGGTGACCGCCCGCCGCCGCGACTTCGAGAGCCCGCCTGGCAAGGGCCTGACCCCGGACATCTGAGAGGTCAGGAGACCAGACCACTTCGTCCGCGACCCGCTCGGCGATGGCAGTCGGCCACTCTGCTTCGCCGGTGAGGGCATCGACGACCTCGCGGAGGCAGTTCGCGACGAACACCCGCCTACCGCAGATGGCCCGGGCTTCGTGCGCAGCGGCCTGCGAGACGACGGGGTTGAGGTCTCCAAGTGCCGCAACGGACGGGGCCACTCCGGCGATGTGGCGGAGTGATCCGTCGAGGCCGAGTTCGCCAACGAAACCGAACCCGCTGATGCACTCGGGAGGGATTCGGCCATCGGCGACGAGAACGGCCAGGGCAATCGCGAGATCGGTGCCACTGCCGACCTTGCGTTGACTGGACGGTGCCAGATTGACGGTGATGCGCTTGGCCGGCCAGGTGAAGCCACTGGAGATGACGGCCGCTCGCACACGGTCACGGGCTTCCCGGCAGACTTCGTCGGGGAGCCCGACGATCGTGAAGGCAGGCAGACCGTTGGCCACATGCACCTCGACGATGACGCGATGGCCCTCGACGCCGAGCAGAGTTGCGGAAGAAACAGCAGCAAACATGGCCACCTCCAAGAAACGCGGCATCGGCCGCTTCGGTTCTCGGAGGGGAACGCCCCTCAACGTCGGAACCTTACCGGCGACCGGCAGTTCAGCCAACGTCCACCGTGACACGCCGACGGCACAGCAAACTGCTTGACTGGGGCGATGCGATCTTCAGCCCACCTGACCGTCTTCGGCGTCGCCCTCGCCAGCATTGCGCTGGTCGGTGTGGCGTGCGGTGGTGCTACCGAGCGCAGTTCGGAACGATTCTGCGGCGAGCTCGCTGCGCACGCGAACGAGATCCGGATCGCTCCGGAATCGGCCGACCAGATTCCGGCTCTGATTACGCTGTTCTCGAAGATGGGCGAGGTTGCGCCACTCGACGTCCAACAAGACTGGGAGCAGGTCTACGGAAGCCTCAAGACGGCGGACTCAGTCAACGTCAACGACCCAGCGTCGGTTCAAGCCGTCGCAGACGCTGCATTTGCCACGCAGCGTTCAGCGGAAAACGTGGTCACGTGGGCGTCCGACAATTGTGGAATCGACCTCGGCCCGGTCGGTGCAGTTTCCGGCGGCGCCACAGTGATCGTCACGACCACAACGTCCGTCGTCGCCTCGACAACCGCGGGCTGATCGACCAGCACCAGCGAACGGGATCAGCGGATCTCGCCGCGCTTGACGATCACCTTGTCGACGAGGCCGTACTTTTGTGCTTCCTCAGCGGTGAACCAACGGTCGCGTTCGCTGTCGGCCTGCACCTTCTCGAGCGTCTGGCCGGTGTGATGAGCAGTGAGCTCGGCCATCCGGCGCTTGGTGTAGGTGAGTTGCTCAGCCTGGATCGCAATGTCGGTGGCCTGACCGCGTAGGCCTGCAAGTGGCTGGTGCATCATCACCCGCGCGTTCGGCAGGGTGAAACGCTTGCCGGCCGCACCGGCGGTGAGCAGGAACTGTCCCATGCTGGCCGCGAGGCCCATGCACACCGTTGCAACCTCGCACGACACGAACTGCATCGTGTCGTAGATTGCCAGGCCTGCGGTGACGGAGCCGCCGGGGCTGTTGATGTAGAGCCAGATGTCGGAGTTGGGATCCTCGCCCTCGAGGTACAACAACTGGGCACAAAGTTGGTTTGCAATCTCGTCGTTGACATCGCTGCCGAGCAACACGACGCGGTTCTTGAGCAACCGGTTGAACACATCACTACGGGGGTCGATACCCGAATCGGCGGCCATGGGAGAGAAGATTTCCGACATGTCGTGCAGGCTACCGTGCACTGATCGGGACGAGCTGGGCGAAACTCCTCAAGCGGTGGTTCAGCGGCGAATACCGCTGAACACGATCGCAACCTTGTCGTGGTTGCGGACCACGTCGCGAATCGCCAACAATCCCGCCAGACCCGCTGTGCCGGTATGGCTGGCGTCGATCTGGGTGTGTGCCGAGGCCAACTCGTTCGCTTCCAGGATCTCGGCCTCGGTGGCGATGACCGGTGCCCCATGACTCGCAGCCATTCCGGCAACGATGCCGAGCCAGTCATAGGTCTCGTCGTCGAGGATGCCGTCGGCCACCGAATGGGGAATGGTCTCCCACGGAGTCATATATTCACGCCAGTGGGCCGCCGCAGTAGCGACTCCCCCCTCGCCGCTGATGGCACGCTTCCATGCGCGCGCCAGCGGCGCACATCCCTCTGCTTGCACGGCGTGGAGCTTGGGCAACGGACCGACCTGGGCGAACCCGCCAATCGCACAGCGGGCGAGTGCTCCCCCTCCGACCTGAACGAAGAGATGCTCGAATGAGAGCGACGCCATCTCCCAGCCAATGCTGCGCCCACCGTCGAGACACCAGACATTCTCTGGGCCCTGCACGCTGAATGGCAGTGCTCCGCCGGCAACGGCCTGTCGGTAGCGCAGCACACAGGGATCACCTGCCGGCCGCGTGACCAAGTTCAAGGTCGCCGCCGATGGCTCGCTCTCCGACCGTCAACCACACGGTCCCAAGGACCATGGCGCCTTCATCGATGGCATCGCCTTCGACAGCTACGGCAACTTGTGGGGCACCCACGTCATGGCGGATCGCATCTTCGCCATCACACCAGACGGCCAGCTGCGCATCATCCTCGATGACCCCGCCCCTGATGGCGCCGCCGAGAAGCTGATGGATGCCTTCCGCAAGGGCCAGGCGACGTTCGAACTGATGCAGGTGGCGCAGGGCAAGCTCGCCGGCTGGTACGCGAGCGTCACGTTCGGGGGACCAGACCTGAGAAACGTCTATATCGGCTCGCTGCTCGGCAAGCGGCTGCCCTACTTCCGCTCACCCGTCGCGGGCCTGCCGATGG
>JANOEM010000147.1:0-39810 GCA_031413195.1 Actinomycetes bacterium | reverse complement strand
GGCATCAACTGTCACGTCGATGCGTGCATGGGCGGAGTCGCCTTGCACTATCTCGAGCGCCTCGGACGCCCCGTCCTGCCGTGGAACTTCGCCGTCGACGGGGTCACGAGCATGTCGGTCGACCTGCACAAGTTCGGCTACACGGCCAAGGGCGCTTCCGTGATCGCTTACCGCAACAAGAAGTTGCGCAGTTACCAAACCTACGTCACAGACAATTGGTTGGGTGGCCTCTACGGCTCGTCGGGCATCCTCGGCACGAAATCGGGCGGCTCGATGGCCGCAGCGTGGGCCGTGATGAACTACCTCGGCGACGAGGGCTACCTGCGACTCACCGCGGCAGCCCGCCGTGCGACAGATGAGATCGTGGCGGGCCTCCGGACCCGGCCGAGCCTGATGCTGCGTGCCGAACCCGACACCACGTTGGTCTGCTTCGGCGCCGCCGAACCGGATTCGCTCGACATCTTCGCCGTTGCGGCCGCACTGTGGCAGCGCGGCTGGTATGTGGACAGGCAAGGACCGCCAGCTTCATTGCATCTCACGGTCAATGCCGTCCACGACGGGAAGATCTCGGCGTTCCTCGACGACCTCGACGCCTCGGTCACCGAGGTCACGAATGCGAACGCTTCTGCCGAACAAGGTGCATACGGCACCGTCGAATAAACCCGAACAGTTTCCAAAATCATCTATAGTCAGCACAGTCGTACCGTGAATGCAACGATTTCTCAGAGGGAGCAACCGTGGCCAACCTCATCACCGAGCGTCTCGACGCATCACTCGCCGAACTGAGGACGAACGGGCTGTTCAAGAACGAACGCGTGCTCGAAGGTCCCCAAGGTGCTCACGTGCGGGCGGGTGGCGCCGACCTGATCAACCTTTGCGCGAACAACTATCTCGGCCTCGCCAACCACCCCGCTGTCGTGCAGGCCGCCCACGAAGCGGTGGACAGATTCGGGTATGGAATGGCCTCAGTGCGATTCATCTGCGGAACGCAATCCCCGCATCGAGAGTTGGAGTCACGACTCAGCGACTTCCTCGGGATGCAGGACACGATTCTTTTCCCGTCGTGCTTCGACGCGAATGGCGGCCTGTTCGAAGCCCTGCTCGACGAACAGGATGCGGTGATCTCGGACTCGTTGAACCACGCCAGCATCATCGATGGGATCAGGCTCTGCAAGGCCACCCGCTACCGGTACGAGAACAACGACATGGCCGATCTCGAACGCTGCCTCCAGGAGTCATCCGGGGCGCGCACGCGACTGATCGCGACGGACGGGGTGTTCTCGATGGACGGCACGGTCGCCGATCTGCGTGGCATCTGCGACCTCGCCGAGCGCTACGACGCCTTGGTGATGGTCGACGATTCTCATGCGACCGGGTTCATGGGCGCCACCGGTCGGGGAAGTCACGAACACTGCGGCGTGATTGGCCGAGTCGACATCTTGACCGGCACGCTGGGCAAGGCCCTCGGTGGCGCAAGCGGAGGCTACGTGTCGGCGTCGCGATCCGTGGTCGGGTGGTTGCGCCAGCGCGCCCGTCCCTACCTGTTCTCGAACAGCGTGCCGCCGATCGTCGCGGCGGTCACCCTGAGAGTGCTGGACCTGCTCGAGGAAGACCCGTCGCTGCGAACGGCGCTGCACGGCAACGCCGACTACTTCCGGACGGGGTTGCTGCGTTCCGGGCTCACGCTCACTCCCGGCGCCCACCCGATCATCCCGGTGATGCTCGGCGACGCGGCACTCGCTGCGCAGATGTCCGAACGCCTGCTCACCCGAGGCATCTACGTGATCGGCTTCTCGTACCCGGTGGTGCCGATGGGCAAGGCCCGGATCCGGACACAGATGTCTGCCGCCTTGACCACTACCGACCTCGACACGGCCATCACGGCATTCATCGAAGTGGGCACCGAACTCGGGCTGATTGCCGCGCCCGCGAGTCAGGCCGGATCGTGAAGGCGCTCGTCAAGGAACACGCCGAGCCCGGGATCTGGATGCGCGACCTTCCCGAGCCGTTGATCGGGCACAACGACGTCCTGATCCGGATCGACAAGACCTCGATCTGCGGCACCGACATTCACATCTATCAGTGGGATCCCTGGGCGCAACGCACGATCAAGGTGCCGATGGCGATCGGTCACGAGTACTGCGGCGTCATCGTCGAAATGGGCAGCGAGGTCCGCGGGTACTCCGTCGGCGACAGGGTCTCGGGCGAAGGCCACATCACGTGCGGGCACTGCCGCAACTGCCGGGCCGGCCGTCGCCACCTCTGCCGCAACACCGTCGGTGTCGGCGTGAACCGCCAGGGTTGTTTCGCCGAGTATCTCTGTCTTCCCGCAGTGAACGCCTTCAAGCTCAACGATTCGATCTCCGACGACGTCGCATCGATCCTCGATCCCTTCGGCAACGCGGTGCACACGGCACTGGCATTCAACATGGTCGGCGAAGATGTCCTGATCGCCGGCGCCGGCCCGATCGGCATCATGGCAGTCGCCGTCGCCCGCTTCGTCGGCGCGAGACACATCGTGATCACCGACATCAACGACTACCGACTCGATCTTGCCCGACAAATGGGTGCCACGCGCACCGTCAACGTGGCGACCGAGTCGTTGGACGACACGATGGCCTCGCTGGGGATGCAGGAAGGCTTCGACGTCGGTTGCGAGATGTCCGGGAATCCGCAAGCACTCCGCGAAATGCTGCGAACGATGCACCATGGTGGCAGCATCGCGATCCTGGGTATCCCGCCGGAGGAGACCGCCGTCGACTGGACCCAGGTGATCTTCAAGGGTCTCAGCATCAAAGGCATCTACGGTCGAGAGATGTTCGAGACGTGGTACAAGATGGCCAGCCTGCTGCAGAGCGGTTTGGACCTCTCCCCCGTCATCACCCACCACTTCGGGATCAACGACTACATCGAAGGATTCGAAACGATGAGCTCGGGCAGATCCGGCAAGGTGATCCTCGACTGGTCCGCGCTGTAGCGCCGGTGGTACACCAACGGGATGGATTCACTCCGATTCGGCATCTTCCTCCCTCCCATGCACCGCACAGGCGTCAATCCCACGTTGGCGCTACAGCGTGATCTCGAACTGATCGAACACCTCGACCACTTGGGATATCACGAAGCGTGGATCGGCGAACACCACTCGGCCGGTTCGGAGCTGATTGCGAGCCCAGAGGTGTTCATCGCCGCCGCAGCCGAACGCACCCGCCACATCAAGCTCGGCACCGGCGTGAACTCGTTGCCGTACCACCATCCGTTCATCCTCGCCGACCGGATCGTCATGCTCGATCACCTCACCAGAGGTCGGATGATGTTCGGCGCAGGACCCGGTCAACTCACCAGCGACGCCGCGATGATGGGCATCGACCCGCTGTCGCAACGACCGCGCATGGAACAGTCCTTCGATGTCATGATGCGCCTGTTCCGGGGCGAGACGGTCACCGAGCACACCGACTGGTTCGTGTGCGACAACGCTGTCTTGCAGATGAAGCCCTACAGCGACTTCGACATCGTGGTTGCGTCGTCGATGTCGCCGTCGGGCTCGAAACTCGCAGGCCGCTACGGGACCGGGTTGCTGTCCATTGCCGCGACCGAACCAGCTGCGTTCCAAGTCCTCGATTACAACTACACCGTCTGGCAGGAGGAAGCCCAACTCCACGGGCATCAGGCTCCCCGCGACAAGTGGCGGCTGATGGGCCCGATGTACATCGCCGAAACGCTCGAGCAGGCCAAGGCCGACTGCCGGTACGGCCTGCAATGGGTGTTCGACTATCTCTCGCACATCATCCCGACGGGCGATCCCAGCGCTCCCCCACCGCCGAGCGACCTCGATGACTTCATCGACTACGTCAACGAATCCGGGCGGATGGTGATCGGCACGCCAGAGATGGCAATCGATCAAATCCAGCGATTGCAGGACAAGACCGGCGGGTTCGGCTCCTACCTGTTCCTCGGCGCCGACTTGGCAGACGTCGGCCCGACCAAGCGCAGCTACGAGCTGTTCGCCGAGCAGGTGATGCCTCATTTCACCGGGCAGCTCGCCCCGGTGCAGGCCAGTTACGACCTGATCCGCAGCGCAGGGAGCCGATGGGTCGACTCGACACTCGGTGCCCAACTCACCTCGATCGCCGAGTACGAAGAGGAACGCGCCGCTCGGTAGCTCCTGATAGCTATCGTTCGCCGACGTGTCTTCCTTTCTCGAGGCCCTGGCCGAACGTCCGCTGCTGTTCGACGGAGCGATGGGGTCGTTGCTCTACGACCGTGGAGTGATGCACACGAACTCCTACGACGAGCTCAACCTGTCGCGCCCCGACCTGATCCAGGACATCCATCGGCAGTACCGGGCAGCAGGTGCGGACATCCTCGAGACCAACACCTTCGGAGCGAACCGGATCACGCTCACCCGCCATGGCCACGGCGACCGGGTCATCGAGATCAACCGGGCGGCCGTCGGGCTGGCTCGCGAGGTCGCTGATGGGGCATTCATCGCCGGCGCAGTCGGTCCGACCGGGGTCAACTTCGCCGTCGCGACCGAGAGCGAACGCGAGCTTGCACGCGATGCATTCCGCGAACAGATCGCGACCCTCAGCGAGGCCGGAGTCGACCTGCTCGTGCTCGAGACCTTCTCGTCGATCGTCGAGATCGAAGCAGCGCTCGAAGCAGCCCGAGAGGTTGCGCCACAGCTCGCGCTCGTCGCCCAGATGGTCTATGACGCGAACACCCTTGTCGAGGGCGTCTTGCCACCGGAGGCGATCGCGGCTCGACTCGTCGCGGCTGGAGCTGATGTCGTCGGAGGCAACTGCGGGTTCGGACCACCGGAGCTGTACGAAGTCGGTCGCCGACTGACCGGCTCGGGAGCGCCCGTCTCCATTCAACCGAACGCCGGCTTGCCAAGCGTCGTCGACGGCCGATCGATCTACGTTGCCAATCCCGAGCACTTCGGGGTTTTCGCCCGCCGGATGCTCAAGTCGGGGGTTCGCCTGATCGGTGGGTGCTGCGGCACCACCCCAGATCACGTTCGGGCCATGCACGGCGCGATCCGGATGATGGGCGGAGGTCCGACTCGATCGACCTCAACCCCCGTCGACAGCCATCCAGCCGTGTTCTCGCCGCGGGCAGCGCTCGTGCCCCTCGCAGAACGCAGCCGGCTCGGCAAGAGAATTGCCGGCGGCGAGTTCGCCGTGTCGGTAGAGCTCAGTGCGCCGTCGGGAACCGATTGCACTCGATCGCTCGCTCGTGTCGGCGAGACGTTGACAGGCGGCATCGACATCGTCAACGTCGCCGACGGCCCGCGCGCGACATCGCGGATGTCCAACATGGCATTCTGCGCGCAGGTCATCGCGCAGACCGGTGCCGAACCGATCCTGCACGTCTGCTGTCGCGACCGCAACTATCTCGGCCTGATCGCGCACTTGTTGGGCGCCCATGCGCTGGGCATCCGCAACCTCGTCCTGATCACCGGTGACCCACCGAAGATGGGCGACTACGCGTTCGCCAGCCCGGTGTACGACGTCGATTCCGTCGGCCTGCTCGAGATCGCCAGCGCGATGAACGCCGGTTTCGATCCGGCCGGCAAGGAGTTGGAGGGCGCGACATCATTCGTGCTCGCTACCGGTGCCGAGCCAGCCGCAGCCGATCGCGACCGCGAGCTGCACCGGCTGCAGTTGAAGAAGGCTGCCGGCGCCGAGCTGGTGATGACCCAGCCCGTGTACGACCCGGACACCCTGGCTTCGTTCATCGACGATGCTTCACCGCTCGGGCTTCCGATCATGGTCGGCCTGCTTCCCCTCGCATCACATCGAAATGCAGAGTTCCTCCACAACGAGGTTCCCGGGATGCAGGTCCCCGAGGCATACCGCGAGCGGATGGCACGCGTCGGCTCCGGTCCGGCGGCTCGAGCAGAGGGCATCGCGATCGCTCGCGAAGCGCTCGAGGCAGTGCAGGATCGCGTAGCCGGTGCATACATCATGCCTCCGTTCAACCGGATCGAATCCGCCGTTGCGATCCTCGACGTCGTTCGAGACAACCGTTGGAAGCCGAGCTGAGCGACCCACGGTGAGGTAGCGTGATCCCTGCCGCTACACCCATGCGGGAGAGTCCCGAGCAGCACCTGTGGCTGCGGAGGCGCCGAAGGAGCAACCACCCCGGAACCTCTCAGGCATCCTGGACCGTTTGGGCAGGCAACGCTGGAAAGTAGGTGCTTGCACCTCGCCGAAGGGGAAAACCGGTCGGAGCAACATCTCGGGCGGCGAAGCTCTCAGGCCTGATGACAGCGGGGGTCTACATCCTCGCGACCATCAGGAGATCCCATGGAGTCAACACTCGGCCAACGCTCGACACTTTCAGAGCTTCTCGAGCAAGACGAGTTCGTTCGTCGCCACATCGGGCCGGACGCGACCGATCAGCAGCGAATGCTCGACGCGTTGGGCCTCGCGTCGCTCGAAGATCTGATCGATGCCACGGTGCCGGAATCGATCCGGATGCAGGCGCCCCTCGACCTGCCGTCGCCCGCCGGTGTCACCGATGCACTCGCCGAACTGCGCGCCCTCGCCGACATGAACGTCGTGCGCACGAGTTTGATCGGGATGGGCTACTCGAACACGTTCACGCCCCCGGTGATCCTGCGTAACGTGCTCGAGAACCCGGCCTGGTACACGGCCTACACGCCGTATCAGCCTGAGATCAGCCAGGGACGTCTCGAAGCAATTCTCAACTTCCAAACGATGGTCGCCGACTTGACCGGCTTCTCTCTCGCCAACGCATCTCTGCTCGACGAGGCCACCGCGGCGGCGGAGGCAATGACCATGATCAGACGTCTGAGCAAGCACGCCGGTACGTCGTTCTTCGTCCACCACGACACTTATCCGCAGACCATTGCGGTTCTGCGGACCCGGTCGAAGCCGATCGGCATCGACCTCGTCGTCGGCGACACGGACTCCTTCGATCAGGCGACCTGCTTCGGGGCGCTCGTCTCGTGGCCCGGTTCGAGCGGTGAGATCGACCAGCATCGCGCGCTGATCGAGCAGGCCCATTCCTGTGGTGCCCTGGTCGCGGCTGCGACCGATCTGTTGGCGTGTGTGTTGCTCACACCCCCAGGACATGCCGGGGTGGACATCGCGATCGGGCTCTCGCAACGCTTCGGCGTTCCGATGGGATTCGGTGGCCCGCATGCTGCGTTCATCGCGACCCGGGAGTCCCACGCCCGCGCACTGCCGGGTCGTCTGGTCGGGGTCAGCACCGACACCGCGGGGCGGCCTGCGCTGCGGCTTGCGCTGCAGACCCGCGAGCAGCACATCCGCCGAGAGAAGGCGACGTCCAACATCTGTACGGCCCAGGTCCTGCTTGCGAACATCGCCGGTCTGTACGCTGCGTGGCACGGCCCCGACGGGCTGCGCCGCATCGCGGAGCGCGTCCACCGGCTGACATCGATCGCTGTCTCGGGTCTGCGCAGCGGTGGCGCCGAAGTCACCAACTCCACCTGGTTCGATACGGTCCGAGTGCGCGTCCCGTCAGCAGCGGGTGTCCTGGAGCGCTGCCGCGAGGCCAACATCGCGCTCCGTCCTCTCGACGATCACACGGTCGGATTCAGCCTCGACGAAACATCCACGCCGGCGACGGTTACCGCACTGTGGGGCGTGCTCGGGGTCGAAGGTGATGTCGACCTGATAGATGCCGCACTCACTGCTGCGGACGAAGGCATTCCCATTGCCGCTCGTCGCACTGACGAGATCCTCACCCACAGCGTGTTCAACCGCTACCACACCGAGCACGAGATGCTCCGCTACCTACGACGTCTGGCCGACAAGGACCTTGCGCTCGACCGAACGATGATTCCGCTCGGCTCGTGCACGATGAAGCTGAACGCAACGGTCGAGATGATCCCGATCACGTGGCGCGAGTTCGCCGAGATCCATCCCTTCGCCGACGATTCCGACACCATCGGCTACCGCACGATGATCGACCAGCTCGAACAGATGCTTGTTGCAATCACCGGTTACGACGCCGTCAGCTTGCAACCGAATGCAGGGAGCCAAGGCGAGTTCGCAGGCCTGCTCGCAATCCGTGCCTACCATGACAGCCGCGGCGATTCGCAGCGTGTGGTGTGTCTGATCCCATCGAGTGCGCATGGCACGAATGCTGCAAGCGCGGTGATGGCCGGCATGAAGGTGGTCGTCGTCGCGTGCGACGAGCGCGGCAACGTAGACATCGACGATATTCACCGCAAGATCGATGCTGCGGGCGATCAGCTGGCTGCGATCATGGTGACGTACCCATCCACCCATGGCGTTTTCGAACAGCGGATCACCGAGATCTGCGCGAGCGTCCACGATCAGGGCGGGCAGGTGTACGTCGATGGCGCCAACCTCAACGCGCTGGTCGGCCTGGCCCGACCCGGCAAGTTCGGCGCCGACGTCAGCCATCTCAATCTGCACAAGACGTTCTGCATCCCTCACGGCGGAGGCGGACCCGGTGTCGGCCCGGTTGCCGTGCGGGCCCACCTCACCCCGTTCCTGCCAGGGAATCCGTTGCGGACAGCCGACGGCGGTGCACTCGTCGAGAACACCGGTAGCGGCGCGGTCGCTGCGGCATTGTTCGGGTCGGCGAGCATTCTTCCGATCTCATGGATGTACATCACTCTGATGGGGTCGCGGGGCCTTCGCGACGCCACGACGGCTGCGATCCTCAACGCCAACTACATCGCAGCGCGACTCAACGATGCCTTTCCCGTGCTCTACCGCGGCGACAACGGCTTCGTCGGGCACGAGTGCATCCTCGACCTGCGAACGATCACCAAGGAAACCGGCGTCAGCGTCGACGACGTCGCCAAGCGCCTGATGGACTACGGCTTCCATGCGCCGACGATGAGCTTCCCGGTTACCGGCACGTTGATGGTTGAACCAACCGAGAGCGAGACGCTGCGCGAACTGGACCGGTTTTGCGACGCGATGCTCGCGATCCGGGCCGAGATCGCAATGGTCGAGTCGGGCGAGTGGCCGCACGATCAGAGTCCCCTGCACCATGCGCCACACACCGCCGAGGATCTGCTCGGCGATTGGGGCCGGCCCTACAGCCGCGAACTCGGCGCTTACCCGCTCGCCGCATTGCGAGCCTCCAAGTACTTCCCGCCGGTGTCGCGGATCGACGCTGCATTTGGCGACCGGCACCTGATCTGCTCGTGCGAGCCGCTCGAGGCCTACGCCGACAGCATCGAGGCCGCTGAGACCATCAAGACGCCCGGGACGGGGGCTGAGCTACTGTCAGCGCATGACTGACAACTCAGTACCCGGTTTCGGTGATCTCATCGCACTGATGGGCGGGGCCGGCCTGTTGGCGCCGATCACCAAGACGATCGACCAGATGAAGCGAGGCGTCAGCGAGTTTCTCGCGGCGGTCGAGAACTTCAATCGCACGATGGAAACCTTCAACGACATCGCTGTGCGCGCCAGTGCCCTGTTCGACGAGGTTGAGGAACCGATCCGCGCGTTCATGCCGCAATTGACGCGCAGCATCAAAGCAGCGGATGCCGTCATCAACCAGATCAGCGGCCCGATCGACAAGGTCGCACCCGGCATCAACCGGCTGGCCGATGTGCTGAACAGTCAGGCATTTGCCACGATGCCGACTGATGTCGCCGGCTTCGTCGAGATCCTCGGCGAAGTGGCCCGCAGGCTGCAACCGTTGGCCCAGATGGCAGAGTCAGCGGGCGGTTTGTTCGGACTTCGCCAGTTCACCTCGATCCTCGGAGGCGGCTCGCAACAAGCGACACCGCCACCGCCGGCGGCGGTCGTGGTTGTCGCCCCTCCCCCGCCCCCAGCACCCCCCAAGAAAGCCGCCCCGCGCAAAGCGCAAGCACCTGCGAAGAAGGCCGCGCCACGCAAAGCCCCAGCAAAGAAGGCGCCAGCACCCAAGAAGCCAACACCCAAGAAGGCAGCCGCACCCAAGAAGACAGCCGCTAAGAAGACAGCGGCCAAGCGCTGACCCCTTCGCAGGCGTCACCCCCGCATCCGAGGCTTTCGAGCGCGCCGAGGCTTTCGAGCGCGCCCGTCAGCGCGTGAAAGCCTCGGATGCGGTCGAAAGCCTCGGGTCGGGGGTGACGAGGCGGGGAGGAGTTACTGCTTGGTGATGAAGGGGGTGGGCACCACGTGGCCTGGCAGCAACGATCCGCGAACGTCGATCCCGATTTCGGCGCCCAGCTCGACTTCCGGCGGCAGGAAGGCGAGAGCGATACCATGCCCGAGCACCGGCGAGAAGTTGCCGCTCGTCACGACCCCGACAGCTTCGCCGGCGATGATCACATCGCAGCCCTCTCGGGGCGGCCGCCGCCCGGCGGTGGAGATACCTCGCAGCACGCGTTCGACACCCCTGGCCTGTTCGACCTCTAGCGCAGCGCGACCCCGGAAGTCACCCTTGCTCCACGCGACGACCCAGCCGAGTCCCGCCTGCAGCGGAGTGATTCCTGCACCGAGTTCGTGCCCGTGCAGCGGCAACGCAGCCTCCAGACGCAGCGTGTCGCGTGCGCCGAGCCCGGCCGGAACGATGCCCGCAGCGAGAATGGCATCCCACACGACGTGCGCCGAATCTGCCGGAACGGCGATTTCAAGGCCATCCTCGCCGGTGTAGCCAGTACCGGCGACGACGCACGGGATGTCATCGAGCAGCACTCGTTCGACCCGGAATCGCCTGACCGCAGCTGCTTGCGGAAAGACGGTCGCAAGCCGCGAGCGGGCTGATGGCCCCTGTACCGCGATGACAGCCCGCGAATGAGTGGTCTCCTGCCCACCGATTGCGTGGCGGACGCGATCGGTGTTCGACGCGTTCGGCATGACGTCGAAGGTTTCTTCGTCGACCCACCAGACGATGATGTCATCGAGCACAGATCCGTCGGATTCGTCGAGGAGATGGGTGTACTGAGCCCGGCCAGGGGCGATCTTGCCGAGGTCGTTGGTGAAAGCCCATTGCAACCGCTCGCGAGCATCGGGTCCACTGACCTGAACCGTGCCGAGGTGCGAGACATCGAACGCAACGGCGTCACGCCGACATGCCAGGTGTTCCTCGATGGTGCCGTTCGGATACGCCAACGGCATGTCCCATCCGCCGAACGGGACCATCTTCGCCCCGAGTGAACGATGCGCAGTGTCCAGCGCACTCAACTGCAGTTCGTCCATGCCGGTCAGATCGCGACGTGGCCGTTCGCGACCACTGCGGGCGAACCTCCGAGTGAGACCAACTTGATATCGACCTCGTCCTTCACTGCGGCGAGCGGGAGCACGTTGAGCACGCCCTGACCCTTCTTCAAGACGTCGATCAGTTCGTCGCCATCGCACAACACCACGTTGGTGCCGCTGATCACGATGTGTGCCGATGCGATGTCGGACGTGACGTGCTCGCGCAGGTAGCTGAACACTTCGCGAACCGCCTCGAGCTTGATCCCGGCGTCGAGCAGGTTCTTGATGACACGCAGTTCGAGCAGATCTCGGTACGAGTACTCGCGTCTCGTGCCGCTACCAGAAGCGTCGGCGAGCGAGGGCTTGACCAGGCCCGTTCGGGTCCAATAGTCGAGTTGCCGATAGGTGATACCGACAATTCCGGCGGTTTTCGTGCCGCTGTAACCCTGATCGCTCATGGCTGCCTCCGTGATGCGTTGTTCGTGATGCGTTGTACGTGAACTGCCAAGAGAAGCCTGAGAGTCCCCACCGATCACACGTGCGTAGTTACGCCCGTGTAAGGGCTGCAACAGTATGCCAACCCGCGCGCGACGTCAAGGGGCAGCATCAACTGACCGCAGCATTGATGCGGAAGTATTGATGCGGATCAGCTGAAGTCGTCGGGACTGATGTTGTCGATGAAGTCGCGGAACTCGTCGAGGATCGATTCCTCTTCACCGTCGGAATCGAGCGCAGCGGCGACGACGCCCTCTTGACCCACTGCATCGAGCAACTCCTCGGTAGCGAAGATCTCGGCCCCGGTTCGGGCCGCAAGTGCGAGGGCGTCCGACGGCCGGCTCGACACCGTCTTGACACCCGTTGGTGTCTGCAGCATCAGTTCGGCGTAGTACGTGTGATCGCGGATCTCGGTCACCACTACACGCTGGAGGGTTACGCCGAGGATCTCGAGCACTTCGACGAACAAGTCGTGTGTCATCGGCCGGGGCGCGCGCACACCTTCGAGCGCGAAGTGGATGGACGACGCTTCGGGATTACCGATCATGATCGGCAGGATCCGCTGACGACCCTCTTGCTCACGCAACACCAGAACCGGCGTGTTGTCTGGCACTTCGACACGAACACCAACCAACTCCATCGCAATGTCCACGTTGCCGATCGTAATGCGAATCCGACCAAAGGGACAGCCGGTTGCCGAAATCGGTCAGCGGTGTCGGTGGTTGGCCGTCAGGCGCCGTCGAAGTGGTGTCGCAAGAGCGAGTCGACAAGCGCGTCGTGCAAGCGAGCACCCAGACCTGACAGCTCGCTCAACGACGACAGAGCGCTCTGGCGGGCCTGCGGATTGCGCTGTCGAAGCAACGGCATGATCCGTTGCTCGAACAAGGCCGATTCACGCTCTGCTGCTTGGCGCCACGCTCGAAGATGCCGCGCATCGATCCCTTGCGCGAGCAGTTGGCCGGCGATGCTGGCAATCCCGACGGCGTCGGGCGGGAAGCTGGTGTCCAACCCCGTCCCGCGAGAACTGACGATGCTGTACTCCAGCAGTTCTGTCAGTTGCGCCGCCGTGATGGACGCCGCCTTGCACAGCTCATCCCGGCTGTACGGAAGCTCGCGCCCATCACCGCCGACGGTTGCTGCAGAATCGTTGCGTGATCGCGCCGGCGCCGGATCGACCTCGTCGACGGCAGAGGGTTGGGGCGTTGCGGGTGGACTGACGCGGGCAGGGTCGTTGTCCGGGCGCACGAGAGGCTCGATCAGGTCTGCGACAACTGTCGCCTTGGGCTTCGCGGACGCCGGCCGCTGCGAGATCTTCGGGCCCGACTTTGGTACCGGGGCAGGCTGCTGCGCTACGGAGTCGATCACCGTCGCGGCCGCAACCACACGCCCAGCCTCAACTGCCGGTTTCGACTGCGTGCCCGAGGTTGACGGGATGGCGGGTGTAACGGGGACGGCGGCGGTGATCGGGGCGCCGGATCCGTGCTCGCCGCGCCCGAGTCCGCCGAGGACAGCGTTGGTTTCGCCTGGGATCAGCGCCTGGCCACCGGCCCATTCGGGTCCGCCATCGGTGCGGCGGAACACGCTGTCCCTCGATTCGTTGTCGGTCGGCTGCGACTCGCGAGTCACGCCATCTTGGCCGGCGGCCTCAAGCGCAGTTCGAGCATCGCGCTGCTCGACGTTGCGAATACCCCGCGGTGGGGTGCGACCACCGGTGGAGTCGCTGTCTATCGCGCCGGACTCAATCCGGTCGCGGATGACCTTCAGCGGCAGGAAGTTTTCCTTCTGCTCGTGCAGGATCGCGCGCAACAGTTCGACATCGGCGTCGTAGAACTTGCGATATCCCGACGGGGTTCGCTCAGGTTCGATCAGTCCTTGGGTCTCGAGGAAGCGGATCTTGGAGATGGTGACATCCGGAAAATCCTCGAGGAGCAGACCGAGGACTTCGCCGATCGAGAGGTATTGGTGGTCCGCCACTGCAGGTCTACTGAGCCCGCTCGAAGAACACCAACCGAAACTTGCCGACCTGCAACTCGTCACCCTGTCGCAACGGCGCCTCATCGATCCGTTGCTGATTCACGTATGTGCCGTTGAGCGAACCGGCGTCGCGAGCGATGTATCCGCTCGGTGTGCGCTCGACGTCGGCGTGACGCCGCGAGACGGTGATGTCGTCGAGCATGATCTCACTGTCGGGATGCCGACCGAGATGGGTGACGGGATCGGCGAGAGCGAATGTGGCCCCCGCCTGCGAACCGCTGCGCACGATGAGGACCCCGCCCTCTGCCGGAAGCGAACTGAGGTCGATCAAGACGTCGTCGCCAGGTCCAGGTGCGTCGAGTAGCGGATCTACCTTGGCGAGGGTGATCGTGTGATCCGCAGCTGAGTCAAGGGTCGTGCCACACGCCGAGCAGAACTGCGACTCAGGTGGGTTGCGGTGACCGCAACGGTTACAGAAGACGTATGCCATCAAGTGAGCCCTAACCCTCGGTCAGCGAGCGGTAGGCGACTGCGTCGAGCAGCCCGTTCAGTTCCGGGGGGTCGCTGGGCTCGATGACACATAGCCAGCCGCCGCCATACGGATCCGTGTTGAGCGCGCCGGGATCATCGGCCAGGGCATCGTTGACGAGGGTGATCACGCCGGTGACCGGGGCGTACACATCGGAAACCGACTTCGTACTTTCGACCTCACCGAAGCTGTCACCGGCCGCGACATGGGTGCCGACTACTGGGATTGCCACGAAGACGACATCACCGAGGGCATCCTGGGCGTAGTCGGTGATTCCGATCCGAACTCCCCCGTCGATCTGTTCGATCCACTCGTGATCGGTGGAGTACAACAGGTCATCCGGCACGTTCATGGACGCAACGGTAGCCAATCCGCAGGCGACGGTGAAACAAAAGTTGGGAATTAAGGTGTTGTTGAGGCTGAGAGTCCACTCCCGCCCAGCAATCGCACTGCAATCATGCAGGAATCGCAGCAGGAATCACTGCAGGAGTTGGCGGATGCGGCGGGAGCAATCCTTGACCAATCGCAGTGCTTCGGGGCCGTCGTTGGCCTCGGCCCAGATGTGTGTCACGGCGTGTTCCGGATCGGGCAGAGCGAGCACCCAACCATCAGGGCCAATGACCTTGACCCCATCGATCAGGACCACATCGGCACCGGATGTCTTCACCAGGGCGCGCATGACCAGCCCCTTTTGTGCCCACGGTGTTGCGACGGTCTCGTGACAGAGATGGACCACCGGGAGGTCGTCGACGACATCCGCCAAGGCCCTCCCGTGTCGGGCGAGGAGGTCGAGGATCTTCAGCAATGCACCGGCCGCATCGAACGCCGGCAGGAACCCGGGCAGGATGTAGCCACCAGCGCCATCGGCCGCAAAGCCGACTCCGGGGCTCGCAGCGGCCGCCATCAGCGCGGCGCTGGAGATCTTGGTCGATGCCACTTCGATGCCGTGAGCGGCGGCAACAATGGTTGCCTGCTGGGTGGTGTTGACCGGGAGCGCAATCGTGTCACCGACCAGGTGATCACACACCAAGTCGACGAACACGAGCAACGCAACCGTGTGGTCGAGTACCCGTCCCTGGTCGTCGATCAGCGTGAGTCGTTCCCCGTCGGCATCGAGGATCGCACCGAGGTGGGCACCGGATGCTCGAACCAGCCCGGCCACGCGCTGCGCCGCAGCAACAGGGTCGAACTCGACGCGTGAGGCCGTCGCAACATACGGGTTCACGGCAAGGACATCAGCGCCGAGTTTGCCGAGCAAGGTCGGCATCACCAGCGACGTCGCGCCGAAGCTGTAGTCCACGACCAGCTTGAACGCGTGGCCCCGGATTGCATCGGTAGCGACCGTGGCCTCCAGCGCGACCGTGTACTCCTCGAGTGCCCGGTGCGGGAACTCGATGTCGCCGATCTCCTCGGCGAGCACTCGTCGGAAGTCCTCGCGCTGGAACAGTCTCTCGATCGAACGTTGGCCACCTTCGACGATGTCGGACCCGGATGTGTCGAAGAACCGGATGATCACCCGCGACGGATCGTCGTGTTGCAACCGGATCGTCAGGCCGCCGAACGCACGCGGTGATCGAGTGAGGAAGCGGGTCACGGGCACGCTTGCGACCTCGAGGTCCAAGACATCGACTCCTGTCGCGTTCAGCCCGGCCATCATCGCCCGCTTCAACATCCGCGAGGCCCTGCTGCTGTCGCGGGACGTGACAACCGTGCTCGCCTTCTTCAACGACGTTCCATAGGCCATCGCCAGCTTGACCGCGAGCTCGGGGGTTACGTCGACATTCGAAAGACCCGTGACACCATCCCGCCCGAACAGACTGCGCGACCCCTTGCTCTCCCAGACGATGCTCGTATTGATCACGGCGCCGTCCTCGATCGTCTTGAACGGATAGACCTTGACGTCTCCCGCAACAACGGCTCCGTTGCCGACGAACACCGAGTCGCCGAGCACGACTCCTTCGTCAATGCTGACGTTCGACCTGATGCTGGCGCCGCGGCCGATGATCGCACCGCGCAGCCGAGTGCCGGATCCGACGTACACGTTGTCGTGCAGGACGCAACGATCGATCTCGACGTCGCGAAGCAGGCGGGTGTTCGAACCGAGCACGGTGTACTCCCCCAGGCGGCAGCCTGATTCGACCATGCAACCAGCCCCGATCACTGCCGGCCCGACGATCGACGCGTCGGGCGAGACCTCGGCTCCTTCACCGAGCCAGATGCCGTTGTTGACGAGGAATCCCGGGATAGAGACTTGCACCTTGCGATCGAGCACGTCCTTGTGAGCGCGCAGGTAGGCGTCGAGCGTGCCGACATCTTCCCAGTACCCATCGGCGACGCAGCCGAGCAACGGGCGGCGCTGATCCAGCAACGCAGGGAACACGTCGCTGCTGAAGTCGACGGACCTCCCCGTCGGAATGTGGTCGAAGATCGAGGGTTCGAACACGTAGATGCCGGTGTTGATCGTGTCGCTGAACACCTGACCCCATGCCGGCTTTTCGAGGAACCGTTCGATCGTGCCGTCCTCGTGGGTGATGACGATGCCGAAGTCGAGCGGGTTCTCGACAGGGGTGAGCGCAATCGTCGCGAGCGCTCCGCGCTCGTGATGGAAGGTCATCAGGGCGCCGAGATCGATATCGGTGATCACGTCACCGGAGATGACGAGGAACCGTTCATCGAGGAGGTGACGGGCATTCCCCACGCTTCCGGCCGTCCCGAGCGGGACAGGCTCGTGGGTGTAGTGCAACTTGACCCCGAACTCGCTGCCATCACCGAAGTAGGTCTTGATCGCGTTCGCGAGGAATGCAACGGTGACGACGATCTCGTCGAAACCATGCAACCGGAGCAGGTTGACGACGTGCTCCATCATCGGAACGTTCGCGATCGTCAACATCGGCTTGGGCGCATTCGAGGTCAGCGGACGAAGCCGGCTGCCTTCGCCACCTGCCATGATGACGGCCTTCATCAGTTCGGACCGGGTTCGATCAGGTCGAGACTCACGCCTGTACCGCAGCTTTGGCCGCTCGTTCCTGCCGACCGATCCGGAGGTTGGTCCGGATGACAGGGATGTAGGTGATGGCCGTCCAATAGCTGAGGACGAGCCCCGGTATTCCGAGCAGCCATCCGGAGACGTTGAAAAACGTGTTCAGCCACAGGTCGGACGAACCGATGAGAAGCCCGGGAAGAGCGAACATCAACAGAAACGTCGCGAGCTTGCCGAGGTAGGTCACGTCGAACCGCTTCATCCCGGCGAGGGTCGCGATCGTCACGGTGAGGCCGAACAGCACCTCGCGAATCGCAACCAACCAGTAGAACCAGACCGGCCCGGCTTCGGCGATGATCATTCCGGCGAGAGCAACGATGAACATCAGCCGATCGGCGGTGGGGTCGAGGATCTTGCCGAGTTCGCTGACCTGGTTGTAACGGCGGGCGATGTACCCGTCGATCCAATCCGTTGCACCGAGTCCGCCGAGCAGGAACGCTGCCCCCGCTGGGTTATCGCGCCCGAACAGCAGGTAGAGGAACAACGGGATGCACGCGAGGCGAATCATCGACATGATGTTCGGGATGGTGAAGATGCGATCGGTGGAAACCGGGCCGACATGTGCGCCATCGTCAGGGTTTGGGTCAGAGACGGAGTCCGAGGTGACATCTGTGTTGGGAACCGGTTCCGACGTCACGCGCCAATCGTACATCCGCCTACAGTCGGGCCATGGCTACCCCAACGACCAGGTTCGCGACGTGACCACCATCTTCAGCCGAATCATCTCCGGCCAGATCCCGGGGACCTTCGTCCATCGCGACGACCTGTGCGTTGCATTCATGTCGATCAACCCAATGGCCGTCGGTCATGCCCTTGTCGTGCCGATCGAGGAAGTCGATCATTGGGTCGATTGCGCGCCGGAACTTTCGGCGCACCTGTTCTCGATCAGCCATCGGATCGGCTTGGCCCAGCGGAACGCATTCGATTGTGATCGAGTCGGTCTGATCATCGCTGGCTACGAGGTGCCCCATGCCCACATCCACCTCATTCCAACGACGAACATGGGTCAACTTTCATTCGCGAACGCGGCCGCCTCGGTTGATCCGGCCGACCTGGAAGCGGCCGCTGCGAGCATCCGGGCGGCCTTGTCGGCGTTGTGACCGCAGGTCCCGGGTCCCGGAAGCCGGATAGGTTGGGATCGTGATTGAAACCGTCGAGACCCCACTTCTGCGACGAATTCGAGAGTCGGTGATCGGCGACGACCAGGTGATGGACGGTCCGTACGGTCCTCACCGGATCACCTATGCCGACTACACGGCTTCGGGCCGGGCATTGAGCTTCATCGAGGACTTCATCCGCGAGGAAGTACTTCCCCGGTACGCGAACACCCACACCGAGTCGTCTGGCACCGGGCTGCAGACGACCAGGTTGCGAGAAGATGCCCGCACGATCATCCACGACGCCGTGAACGGCGACGACGAGACCTGCGTGATCTTTTGCGGGTCAGGGTCTACGGCGGCGATCAACAAGCTGGTCGGGATCATGAATTTGCGGCTACCGGCCGACCTCGACGACCAGTTCCAGCTTTCGCAGCACATCCCAGCCGAACTCCGTCCGGTGGTCTTCGTTGGACCGTTCGAACACCACTCGAACGAGATTCCGTGGCGCGAATCAATAGCCGATGTGGTCACGATTCCCGAAGACGCAGACGGACACATAGATCTCTCCTGCCTCGAAGTGGAACTCGAGCGATACGCGGCGCGCCCGATGAAGATCGGATCCTTTTCGGCAGCATCCAACGTGACTGGCATCGTGTCCAACACCTGTGCGATCGCAGATCTGCTGCACCGCAACGGTGCACTGTCGTTCTGGGATTTCGCGGCTGCAGCGCCGTATGTCGACATCGACATGTACCCCCACTGCGTCGAACACCCGCTGTCCCAGAAGGATGCTGTCTTCCTCAGCCCGCACAAGTTCGTCGGTGGCCCCGGTACGCCAGGGGTCTTGGTGGTGCGTCGATCATTGCTCCACAACCGGGTCCCCGATGTGGTCGGCGGCGGCACGGTTGCCTACGTCAACCCCACCGAGCACCGCTACCTCGACGATCCTGTTCACCGCGAAGAGGGTGGTACGCCCGCGATCATCGAATCGATCCGGGCTGGGATGGTGTTCCAGCTCAAGCAGGCCGTTGGCGTCGCGACGATCAGGGACCACGAGGAGTCCTACTGGAAGCGGGCCGTCGCGGCCTGGTCGGCAAACCCCGCGATCCAGGTTCTCGGCAACACCCACTCCGAACGCCTCTCGATCCTGTCGTTCGTCGTTCGTCGCCCGCACGGCCGGTACCTGCACCACAACTTCGTCGTTGCCCTGCTCAGCGATCTGTTCGGCATCCAATCTCGTGGCGGATGTTCGTGCGCCGGGCCCTACGGTCACCGCCTACTCGGTATAGACCTCGCCCGCTCACACGAGTTCGAGCACGAAATCACCCAGGGCTGCGAAGGGATCAAGCCGGGCTGGACGCGAGTCAGCTTCAACTACTTCATCTCCGAAACGGTGTTCAGCTATCTGGTGGATGCAGTCGATCTCGTCGCCGAGCACGGGTGGAAGTTGCTGCCCGAGTATCAATTCAATCCGGCCACCGGATTGTGGCGGCACCACCGCGGGCCTGTCGAACCACCATTGAGGCTGTCGCACCTGTCGTACGACTCGGCCACCGGAGAATTGGTGCGTCCTCCGATCGATCGCGTTCGGGCGCCGGAGACGGCGCTTGCGTCCTACCTCGAAGCGGCCCGCCTGCAGTTTGCTTCCGCCCCGTCGTGGAATCAGACCAGCCCCCACCCCGGTGCACTGTCGGCCGAGTTCGAGCATCTCCGTTGGTTCGATCTTCCCGATGAGTCGTTGATCGGGTTGCAAGTCGTCTGACCAGCACTGTTACGACGACTCGGCACTGCGACTGGCCACGAGCCGTTGGAGAAACCGAGCAGCTCCGATCGACGCCTCGGTCCGCCACATCGACACGACATCGCCGGGCGCCTCCTCGCCAACTTCGGCCAGTTCTGCCGCCATCTGCTCCACCTGCAGTTGCTGCTTCTGCAGCATCTCGGAGATGTCGATTGAGCAAAGGTCGGCAAGAGTCACCTTGAGGAGGAGTTCGCTGCGGATGTCACGCAAGTGGTTCACCGGCGCTGTCAGCCACGCACGGAGTTGAGCTCGTCCGTCAGCGGTCGCAGCGAGAAGGGTGCGATTCCCTCCGGCCTTGCCCGGTTCCTCGCGAACCGCAGCGATGTAGCCGCGAATGGTCAACTGCTCGAGCGATCGGTACGTCAACGGCCGAGACATCGTCCACACCCGACCGATGTCAGCCGACGGCTTGAGACGCGCTGCGATCGCGAAGCCGTGGGTCGGCCCCTGGTACAGAATTCCCAGACACGCCCATTCGCCGACGAGGAGCTGCTCCTTCGTCGTTCTCACGCCGGGTACACCTCGATATCGGTCGCCTTGACGGACGAATGAACGATGTCACCCGGACAAAGCTGCAGAGCTTCGAGAGCGGCGGCCGTGATCTCGGCAACGAGCGGCAGTTCACCGTCGACACGAACCCTGACTCGATCGCCGAGACGATCGATATCAGCGATCGTGCCGGTCCAGATGTTCCGCGCGCTGGTCCCGGTGGGTGCCTCTCGCACGAGGACTACGGAGTGCGGCCGGATGACGGCGAACGAAAGACCCGGCGCAGCATCCGCGATGACGACCAGCGTCCCGCCCCGTGCGGTGAGCACACCATCGGCTACGACACCGGGCACGAGATTGACACCGACGAGGTCCGCCACGTAGCGCGATCGAGGGTGGGCCGTTACCTCGGCAAGAGTGCCGGTCTGGACGACTCGGCCCGCGTCGAGGATCGCGACACGATCGGCAAGCGCATAGGCATCGACCGGGTCGTGGGTGACCAGAACCGTCATCCCGTCGAACGACTCGGTATGGCGACGCAACTCCCGCCGGACCGTGCTTCTCGTGCCGACGTCCAGCGCAGCGAGCGGTTCGTCGAGCAACAACAAACGGGGGTCGGTGACAAGCGCCCGCGCCAGAGCGGCGCGTTGCGCTTGGCCCCCGGAAAGCGAAGCCGGGCGCTCGTCCTCGTAGCCAACAAGGCCGACACGGTCGATCCAACCGCGGGCGACTCTGCGAGCATCGGCTTTCGGAACGTTGCGCGCCCTGAGACCATACGCGACGTTCTCGAGTACGGACATGCCCTCGAACAGCAGGTAGTCCTGGAACACGAAACCGACAGATCGGTTCTCCGGCTGAACGAAGGTGTCGTCGCTAGGGTCGTCGTGGACCGACCCGTCGACGACGATCCGGCCGGCGTCGATCGGCATCATCCCGGCGAGACATCGCAAAACGGTGGTTTTGCCTGCTCCGTTCGGCCCGAGCAATGCCAGCAGTTCTCCCGCTCGTACGTCAAGTTCGACATCGAGATCGAGCGTCCCGACCTGGACCTTGATCGCGGCTTCAAGAGTCATGCGGACACCGTGGCCCGCCGGATCCGGTCGCCGAACCATCGATCGCGCAGACCGACCAGCACCGCGAACGAGATCGCGATCAATACCAGTGCGAGCACGATTGCCTGCTCCGGGTTCGTCTCGAGCGCCAGATAGACCGACAGCGGCAAGGTCTGGGTGGTACCCGGGAAGTTGCCCGCAAAGGTCACCGTTGCACCGAATTCACCGAGCGCCCGGGCCCAGGCGAGCACAGCGCCTGCGATCAGCGCTGGTCGAATCGCCGGCACAGTGACCCGCCGGAACGTATACCAGCGCGACGCGCCGAGCGTTCGTGAGGCGTCCTCGAAGCGGCTGTCCATCTGATGCAGCGCAGCCTCGACGGTGACGATCAGAAAGGGCATCGCAACGAAGGTCTGGGCGATCACGACGCCGGCCGTCGTAAATGGCAGTTGGATGTCGAACCATCGATCCAACCACTGTCCGACCAGACCTCGACGGCCGAGCGCGAAGAACAACGCAACACCGCCGACGACAGGCGGAAGGACCATCGACAAGACGCACAATGCCCTCACGGCGGCTCTTCCCGGGAAGTCCACCCGCGCGAGCACCCATGCGAGCGGCACGCCAAACACGATTGACAACAGGGTCGCCCATAACGAGCAGACAAGAGAAAGCCGCAGCGCGGTGAGTGCCGCGTCGTCGGTGAGGTAGCCCCACGCGTTCGACCACGGCGCGCGCCAGATCAAGCCGACGAGCGGGAGCGCGAAGAACATAACGGTCACCGCAGCAAGAGCGATGATCGGCCGCGGCAGCCTGACTCGCCCCACCTTGCGCAACCTGTCCTTCACGGCGACATGAACCCGTATGAGGCGAGGATCGATTGGCCGGTGGGACCAGCGACGAACTCGACGAAGTCGCGCGCCGCATCCGGATTCCGGGAAGCATCGGTGAGCACCATCGACGCCGCGCTGATCGCGTTGATGTCTGCTGGAAGAGCGATGCCCGCGGCATCTGCACCGGCAGCGTCGACATCGGTGACGAACACGATGCCAGCGTCTGCTTCCCCCGCAGCCACCTTGGTCACGACACCCTTCACGTTCGTCTCCAGACTCTTCGGGTTCACAGTGACGCCTGCGTTGGCGAGGATGGTTTCTGCGCCTCGACCGCAGGGCACCGCCGTGGAGCACAGCACGACGATGAGCTCCGGATTGTCGAGGTCAGCAACGGTGGCCACACCCTGTGGGTTGCCCGTCTCGACGATGATCGCAAAGGTGTTCTCGGCGATCGGAACCGGGTTGCCGGCGGCGAGGCCCGCCTCGATCAGCTTCGTCATGTTCGATTCGTCAGCCGATGCGAAGACGTCTGCCGGCGCCCCTTGGGCGATCTGCGCGACGAGATCACTCGAGCCCGCGAAGTTGAACGTTACGGTCGCGCCCGGGTTCTGCTCCGAGAAGGCACCGCCGATATCAGTGAACGCCTCGGTCAACGACGAGGCGGCGAACACGACGATGCCCCCGTTGGCACCGTTTGTCGGGTCCTGCGTCGCCGACCTTGGCCCGTTCGTCTCCGACCCGCACGACACAACGACGAGTACGAGCAGCGTCAGTAATCCGCTGCGATTGAGACGATGTCCATGACGATCAGGCCGCACCGTGCCACAATAGTCACTTCCTGACTATTGAACGGGCATCGGCAACGGCGGACACTCGCCAGACCAAGGCCGTCGCACTCCCGCCGACCGAGCCGCTCATCCGCCGACCGAGCCGCTCATCCGTTGCCGTTGCCGTTGCCGTTAGCGAACTGAATGCCTCAATCGCGCAAATATGTTCGGTTGAGACATTCAGTTCGGCCAACGGACCATCACACACCCGATCGGCCGCCTGAGCGCGAGCCATTCGCGAGGCGCTGCTAGATCGTGTAGGCGAGGTTCGAGGCGACACGACCTGCGAGTTCGACATCGCCACCGAGTTCGATCTGATCGAGCACTTCGGCCGCCTCGATTCGCCC
This sequence comes from Actinomycetes bacterium, assembly GCA_031413195.1. Taxonomy (GTDB): domain Bacteria; phylum Actinomycetota; class Acidimicrobiia; order Acidimicrobiales; family Ilumatobacteraceae; genus WLMZ01. The sequence continues at coordinate 16,158 of JANOEM010000147.1, read as the reverse complement.
GCCTGCCAGACGCATGAACAGCGGACCCGCCATGGAGATGGTCGCTGTCGCCGGCGAGTCGAGACGTGCGACTTGGCGCGCCTTGCCGTCGACCTTCACGTGAAACGTGCGACCGATATGTCCGGACAAGCGAATCGTGACCGACGACCCATCCGGCGCGCCGGCACGCTTGCCGACGATGTAGCCGAGCGCAGTTGCGACCTCTGCAAGCGCCTCCTCCGCCACGAGGCCCCGTTCGTGACCGGGTCGATCGATCGCCGCCCGAATGTCCTGCTCGTGCATCCAGCAGTCGAACACTCGCACCTGCATGAATCGTGCGTAGGTCCCATCGCCGATCGGGGTTTGTGCCGGCGCCTCGAACTGTTCGACGCTCATGGCCTCGATTGCCTCGAGCCGTTCGGTCGTCACGGTGAGGAAGTCGCCATGGAGCTGGTCGTGGGTTCGCCGTCGGTAGTGCTCGATCCAGGCCTCGTTCAGTCGCCCTTGCTCGTTCAGTACGTGCCCGCGTTTGTCAAGATCGACCGGCATGTCCGGTCCGGCATCGCCACGCAGGGTGCGTTCCATTCCGACGATGTGGGCAACGACATCGTGAACACTCCAACTCGGTAACGCCGGAGCGACCCACTCTTCGGGTGAAAGTCGACCGAGCAGGTCGTTGAGGACCCGCCATTCCTCTCGTAGCAGCGCGATCACCCGGTCCTTGTCGGTGAAACCCGCGATGAATGCGTCGATGATTCGCACCAGTTCGTCAGAAGCATCCTCTTGGATGAAGTGGTTGGCTCCGCCGACGACCCGATGCGGCATGCCAGCGGCTCCTGGCACCCCTGATTGGAACCGCCGATGAGCTCCCGGCTTGAACGCAACAGCATCCTCGGAACCGAACACGGTCAACAACGGTTTCGTCCATGTCGCGAGGAACGACCAGGTCTCCCGATTCAACGGCACGCCCGGGTTGTCCGGTTGGAGGGCGATGAGCAGCGGGAACTGTTTGATTCCGGCCTGGTAGGAAGCATCGGGGAACGGCGCGTCGTAAGCGCGTCGCTCATCGACCGACAAGGTGCGGGTGGTCCCACCAGCGACAAGCGCGCCGACGTCGAGTGACGGGACCGACTGGCTGTGGTCGAGCCATGCCTTCATGAACGCGTTCACACCATCACCGACGGGCAGACCGGTGTTGGACACGATGATCCGCGCGAAGCGGTCGGGGTGCAACCGGACGACGTTGAGCCCGATGGTGCCACCCCAGTCCTGGCAGTACAACGTGATGTCCGCCAGATCCTCGGCGACGAGCCACTGCCCGACCCAGTCCACGTGTCGAGCCAGCGTGTAGTAGTTCGGGTCCGACGGCTTGTCGGATCTACCCAGGCCGACGAGGTCGAGAGCCACGACTCGATGGCCGAGCGCCGCGAGTCCTTCGATCATCCGGCGATGGAGGTACGACCACGACGGATTGCCGTGGAGCAACAGAACCGGTGATGCCGTGACTGGCCCTTCATCGACGAACGCCATTCGCAGTTCTGTGCCGTCGTCGGAAGTCACGACGCGGTAGCGCGGCTCGAAGGGCCAACCCTGCAGCCCCTCGAACCGATCGTCGGCGGTGCGGAGCACCTCGACGCTGGTCATGAACCGGTTCTCGCAGCCCTCGTACTGACCGGGTGATCCTCGTTCGGGCCGTTCGGGGTTGGCTCATCTGCCATCCCGCGAGACTAACAATTGTCAGTTTCTCTGACAAGGCTTTGGTGCTTGTCGCTCCGACTACATTGCTGACGTGACGCCCTCCTTTCGTTGTCCGCACTGCACAGCACCGCTGACCGAGTCACTGATCAGCTTTCGGTGCGAATCGGGGCATGCATTCGACCGGGCCAAGGAGGGCTATGTCAACCTGCTGCCCGGCGGTCGCCTCAAGGGGCGCCGGGCCGGGGACGACGACGAGATGGTTCGGGCGAGACGGCAGATCTTCGACTCCGGTCTCTACCGACCGATCATCAACCGGATCGCTGCCCTCACGGCAGAAGTCTCGCCCCGGTTCATCCTCGATTCGGGCTGCGGCGAAGGTACCTACTTGGCCGCCGCGACGTACCTGGCGGAAGCGTCCGGGTGGGGTATCGACATCTCTCGGTCGGCTGTGCAGCTCGCCGCTCGCCGCACAGCGGAACACCGCTACGCAGTGGCCTCGAGCTATGCCCTGCCCTTTCAGGACGAACTGTTCGATGTCGTGCTCAGCGTCTTCGCGCCGCGTGACCTGACCGAGATGCGGCGGGTGCTGCGACCGGCTGGAATTGCGATCGTGGTCACGCCGGGTCCCGATCATCTGCGTGAGCTCAAGGACAGCATCTACGACGACGCGCGACCGCACTCAGCTGCGGACCCGCACGACCAGCCCCCTGATTGCAAAGAGCCCGTCTCGTTCGTGGCGCCGCTCGCCGATCCCACCCAGCGATTGGCCCTGCTCCACATGACTCCGTTTTGGTGGTCGACCTCGGCGGAACGCCGCGAAGAGATCGCCGTTTCGCTCACGACGGTGACCATCGACATGCGTGTGTCGACGTATCGCCGCTGACGATCTGTGGTCAGCGCTGTCGATGTTGTTCCTAGACTCTGCCGATGACCGCCATCGCCACGTTTGCCCTGGTCGCACTCGACTGCAGGGATCCCCATCGGCTCGCTGCGTTTTACGGCGCGATCACCGGATGGCCGATCGTGATTGACGAACCGGACTGGATCGTACTCGGAAGCAGCGGCGGGGCCACGTTGGCCTTCCAGCTCGCGACCGACCATGTGCCGCCGAACTGGCCCGACCCCGGTCACCCCCAGCAGGCCCACCTCGATTTCGCTGTCGACGACCTCGTGCTCGCCACTGAGCGGGTCCTGGCACTCGGCGCACGGCGCGCCGACTTCCAGCCGGATCCGAGTTTCGTTGTGTTCATCGACCCTGCCGGGCACCCGTTCTGCTTCGTCCGCTCGCTTCCGCCCACCAGACCCGTTGGATGATGTGCATCCCGCCCGGGTGGGACGGGAATCATCCGATAGGTCGGGCGGGACGGAAATCATCCGATCGGTCGACGCGTGCCCGGTTCGCGGCGGAGCGGTACGGTGTCGCGGTGGATCAACCGCCGCGACTGAGACTCGTCGATATTGACAGCTCGAACTGGCGCGCTGCGTTGGGCGTCCGTGTGTCGCCGGAACAACTGCGATTCGTTGCGGACTACCAGCCGGTGGCATTGGTCAGCCTCGCCAAGGCGTACGTTCGCCCAGGCGGTCTGGTCTGGAAGCCGCTCGCTATCTTGAACCACGCCGAGATGATTGGCCTCGTGACTCTCGCCCACCCGATCGAGCCCGCCGAGTGCGAAGTGTTGCATCTCCTGATCGATATCGATTCCCAAGGGCGGGGTCTCGGGAGAATGGCCATGACCATCATCATCGACCACATCCGGCGCACACTGCCTGCGTGTCGCGGCATCACGCTCACCGTCGACAGCGACAACTCCGTTGCCCGTCGGTTGTACGAGCCGATGGGATTCCGCCCGACCGGTCTCGAGCGTGCCGGGGACCCTCTCTACCGGCTCGACCTGTAGCCGGTCCGGCCGACAGGGGAACAGCGATGACGGAAACCAACGGAACCCGCATCGTCCACGAACCAGATTTCAGTCGATACGACATCTACGTCGACGGGATCCGAGGCGGCTACGTCGAGTACGACGTGGATGCTGACGTGATCACCTTCACCCACACCGTGACCGTCCCCGAGATGCGCGGTCGGGGCCTCGCCGGGCGAGTTGTGAAGCGAGCTCTCGACGACGCTCGATTCGCGGGATCGAGCGTCATCCCTCAGTGCTGGTACGTCGCCCAGTACATCGACGCGCACCCCGAATACGCCGACCTGCTCGCATCGCCCGGTCCAAGGAGCCGGCCGCCGAAACAGTAGGTTCGTCGTCGAGAAGTCGACCTTCGACACGTTTGGAACGGGGCCACAGCCATGACCGAAGCCTGGATCATCGACGCTGTCCGGTCCCCCCGGGGCAAGGGCAAGGAGACCGGTTCTCTCCACTCCGTTCACCCCCAACGGATCTTGGCCCAGATCCTCAATGCGCTCCGCGACCGCAACGGTTTCGACACCGCCGATGTCGATGACGTGATCATGGGCTGCGGTGCCGGCAGCGGCGACCACTCGATGGACATCGCTCGGATGGCAGCCCTCGATGCCGGATGGTCGCTGGACGCGCCAGGCGTCACGCTGAACCGCTTCTGCGGTTCGGGCCAGCAGGCGGTCAATTTCGCAGCGATGGGTGTGCTCTCGGGTTTCCAGGACCTCGTCGTCGGCGGCGGGATCGAGTCGATGTCTCGACCATCACCGATGCACGTAGACGGATTCACTGCGAACAACCCGCATCTGCGCGATCAGTACAACATGGTTGGCCAGGGCATCTCGGCCGACCTGATTGCCACCATCGAGGGCTTCAGCCGTGAGGAGTGCGACCTGCTCGCGGTCAACAGCCAGACCCGGGCCCAGGCGGCCATCGGCGAGGGCCGTTTCGATCGTTCGCTGGTCGCGATCCATCACGACGACGGGTCGCTCGCCCTCGACCACGACGAGTTCCCTCGGTCAGGAACGACCATGACCGATCTCGCCAAGCTGTCACCGAGTTTCGCCCAGATGGGTGCGCACGTACCCAAGGGCACGGAACTGACCATCGACCAAACGGCGTTGCTGGCATATCCCGAGGTTGCCGCGATCAACCACGTGCATCACGCCGGCAACTCATCAGGTGTCGTCGATGGCGCCTCCGCAGTGTTGGTGGCGTCACCGGACTATGCCAAGGCGCATGGCATGACCCCGCGGGCCCGAATCGTGATGACGGCCGTCGCCGGCACGGAACCGGTGATCATGCTGACGGCACCCGGACCCGCTGCGTCGCGATGTGTGGACAAGGCCGGGATGTCGTTCGGCGACATCGACCTGTTCGAGGTCAACGAGGCCTTCGCAGCGGTGGTTCTGAAGTTCTTGCGCGACACCGGGGTCGACTGGGACAAGGTCAACGTGAACGGCGGCGCGATGGCGCTGGGGCACCCGATCGGGGCAACCGGCGGGATGCTGATCGGAACCCTGCTCGACGAGTTGGAGCGCCGGGATCTGTCCACCGGGCTGGTCACGATGTGCACCGGCGGCGGGATGGGCACTGCGACCATCATCGAACGGATGTAGCTCCTCGCTCGCGATCGTCGAGCAGATCAGCGAACCACCGAGGCGGCTCAGTCGCTGTAGCGGCGAACGGTTGCCTTCTGGTTCTTCAAGGTCGTCCGTCGCAGAGCTTCGATCACGTCATCGGCGGCCCATTCGGGCACCCCGACGACAGCAAACCGTTCGGCGAGCTTGATCGGACCGATCTCGCGGCCACTGAGATTCGTCTCGTTAGCGATTGCCCCGACCAAGTCGCCCGGGCGGATTCCGTCCTTGCGACCGAGGCTGACGTACAAGCGGGCAGTCTCGCCGCTGTCGTGGCGAGGCCGCTCGGCGCCCCGACCGCTCTTCGCGAACTCCCCCGCGCTGCGCGGGTGGTCGCTGCCGCTGTCCGGGCGGCGCTTGTCGAACTTGCCACCTTTGTCCGCGCGGTCCTTGCGATCACGGTCGAGACGCTGCGACGCATCGGGAATCTCCTTGTCATCAACCGTCGCACCGCTGGCTTCATGGGTCAGCTTCACCGCTGCAAGCGCGATCTCACGGATGTCGAAGTCTTGCGTCAGCACGTCGACCACCGTCTCGAACTTGTCGAGATCTTCCAGCTTGAGTGCCTCGCGCAGCAGATCCAGTGTCTGCTCGATCTGAACTGCACGCAGATCCGCGACCGTCGGCACCTTCTCGACCGCGATCTTCTGCTTCGTCAAGCGTTCGATGTTCGCCAGCAACCGCTGCTCCTTGGGCTCGGCGAGAGTGATCGCGACACCCTCGCGCCCAGCGCGGCCGACACGACCGATTCGATGCACGTACGATTCAGGCGCTGACGGCACGTCGAAGTTGACGACATGGGTCAGTTGGTCGATGTCCAAACCGCGAGCGGCGACATCGGTTGCCACCAGCAGCTCTGTTGTGCCGGCACGGAGCCTTGCCATTACTCGGTCCCTGGATTCCTGACTCAGACCACCGTGCAGTGCTTCGGCGCGGTACCCGCGGCCGTTGAGGGTCTCAGTGAGTTGGTCGACCTCGGTCCGGGTCCGGCAGAACACGATTGCGGCGGTCGGCGCCTCTACATCGAGTATTCGTCCGAGTGCGGCGGCCTTGTGGGCTCGTTGAACGACGTAGACGGTCTGGCGGATCAGTGATTTACCCGGTTTGGTCTCGCCGAGGCCGATCTGGATCTTGACTGGATCATCGAGATGGCGCTTTGCGATGCCGTTGATCCGCGGCGGCAAGGTGGCCGAGAACAGGATCGTCTGGCGCTGCTTCGGAACAGACTTGAGGATCTCCTCGATGTCCTCGGCGAACCCCATGTCCAGCATCTCGTCGGCTTCGTCGAGTACGACCATCTGCACGTTGTCGAGCGGCAGGCTGTTGCGAGAGATGTGATCGAGTGCACGCCCGGGTGTGGCGACGACCACATGCACGCCGTTCGAGAGTGCCTGGAGCTGGCGGTAGATCGGCTGGCCGCCGTAGATCGGCACGACCTTCGCACCGAGGTCCTTGCCATATTTGTACAACGCCTCGGAAACCTGTACTGCGAGTTCTCGGGTCGGAACCAACACGAGCGCAATCGGCTCTGCCCGTCGGCTTCCTTCGGGAATGCGCTGCAAGATGGGTAAGGCAAACGCAGCGGTCTTGCCGGTACCGGTCGCTGCTTGGCCGAGCAGGTCTCGCCCGGCGAGAAGATGAGGAATGGTTTCGCGTTGGATCGGGGTCGGTTCCTCGTACCCGAGCGCTGCGAGCGCGCTCAGCAACTCCGGGCGAAGGCCGAGGTCGTCGAAGCCGGTCGTGTTGTCGCTGTCATTCACGGACGCAGGCTATTGCACCGATGGGCAACTGCGATGTGACCGGCCAAACGCTAGCCGCTCGGCTTCGATGCCGGGATCACCACGAACCCGAGCTTCCACCACCTCCGCCACCACCCACGCCACCGCCGGAGGAACCACCCGAGCCCGACGACGACGGCGCGGTATGACTCGAGGCGAACGAACTGTGCATGCTGTGCACCAGGAGGGGGTTTGACATCGCGTACTCCGACGCTGGAACACCGCTGCTCGACAACGCCTTGCCCCACGCGTCGGCAGCGCCCAACGCGACCGCCCATGCGCTGTACTCGCGGAGCAGACCCTGCGACCAGGCCCAGTCCACATGGCGCCCTTCGCTGGCCTCGAGGAACTTTCGGAACGACTCCGTCAACAACGCGAGCGCCGACCCGGTTGCGCTCCGCGAAGCCAACATCGTCGAATAGACGACCACAGCTGTGATCACCGGCGCGAGCAAACCGATCAAGAGCGCCGCCGGCAGCGACTGCAGGAGTCCGAGCGCTCCAGCGGTCACCACTCCGCCGCCAACCACGAAGACGAAGACAAAAGCGAGGATCAGCATCCGGAACAGGAACCCCGCAGAAGCTTGACTGGAACCAGGCGCACCACGCCTCCACCAGCCCGAAGCGGCGATGACCGACCCCTGCTGAACCCTGACCGCATTCCACGCCGCAGCAAACTGTGGATCGTACGAACCAAGTTTGATCTCCGAACGTGAGCCCATGAACTGATCCACCATGGCCCCATTCGAGGGATCGAGTTCACCCCGACGCGGACCGCTGCCGATGACGAGGTCCCCGTCGTCGTCACGAAGCGTGATCGCACCTGCGGCAGCCAGCGCCGAGAACCACGCTGCAACCGTGCCGTCGTCGATTCGTTCCTCGAGCAGGACGGCTCCCTGCCAGGGATCCAATCCCTTCGGGGGAACGAACTCGATCGTCGTCATCTCCGCCATCTTCGAATCAGGAACCAGAGTCGTCGAAACACTCGGTGCCGTGCCGCCGGCACTCGGCGGCGGAAGAGCGCCGTACGCCGCCTCGACGGCGCCGCCGCTGAACACCTCATTGCGGCCTCGCCGCCGCGCGATCAAGAACACGACGCCCGCTCCGAGCAGGCCCAGTGGGATCATCACGAGGGCCAACACAACCCGCCGATCAGGGGCGCTGGCAGGGAGCGCTGGAAGGTCAGGGATCACCGGTTCGGTGTACGCGACGATTCGCCCGCCGATGGTGACACCGTCGCCGGCGGCGAGCGGAGTGAACACGACGCGGTAGTCGTCGCCCACCTGCTCGAGCGAGCAGCCACCCCTATCGCCATCGCCACCGACGTTGCACATAGGGTCCTGGAGCACGAACCCGGTGATGACGACTTCGAATCGGGCTGTCTCCAGCTCTTCCTCTGTACCGATGATGTCGAGGTTGAGCACGCCGGTCGACAGCTGCCCGTTGGGAAGTGTGTAATCGAGGATGTACCGGTGTTGGCCGGTGAACTCCTGATCCGGATCACCGAGCCTGATCCGGGTTTCACCGAAGTTCGGTGAGCTCACCCCGACGTCGGCGTTTGCAGTCGGCGAGCTCGCAGAGACGTTCACGGGCACGCCAAAATCATTCGGAATGTTGCGCTCGTAACCGTGCCGGTTCGAGTTGCCGAAGTCTTGATCGACGACTTCACGAATGCTGATGCCTTCGCCACCCGCTGGCGACACGGTGATCTGCTTGGAGTCGAAGCTCTCACCCCGACCGCCGATAACGCCGAGCAGGGCCAAGACCGAGCAGATGACAATCACGAGGAGAACAACGAGGTGACGCCAGATTCCGAGCCGTCCGATCATTGCCGCATTCTGCCCCCTGGCGGCGCACGTTCGCGAACTATTCCGTTCAAGACTGGACCTGATCCGGCCGATACCTCAACATCGAGTCCAACGAGAGCACCTGAGCATGGCGAACCCAGACGACATCACCCATCTCCTTCGGCGTACCGAGTTCATCGCTCGGCCCGCACGCGTCGCAGAACTCAGCCCGTTGTCCATCGCCGCCGCGGTCGACAATGTCATCGACTTCGGGCCGAATGCAAACCCGCAGCTTCCGGCAGGACTCGTCAACCACGACAACAACAACAGCTACAACCAACGAATCACCGCATTCAACTGGTGGATCGATTCGATGGCGACTCGACCGCGCTCGTTCCAGGAGAAGATGACGCTGTTCTGGCACGGCCACTTCGTCAGTGAATGGGACGTCGTCGGGCGAACCGATCACATGATGAGCCAGAACCAGTTGTACCGCAACTTCGCGCTCGGCAACTTCGTCATGCTCACCCAGAAGATGTCACTCGAACCAGCGATGCTGCTGTACCTGTCGAATGCCTTCAACGTCAAGACCGCGCCGAACCAGAACTTTGCCAGGGAACTGATGGAACTGTTCACCATCGGAATCGGCAACTACACCGAAGACGACGTCGTTGCGGTCGCCAGGGCCTGGACGGGGCACAACTATGACGACCCGACCAAGAGCTACGAGTACCGTTCGACGAAGCACGACGAAGGTCTCAAGACGCTCTTTGGTACGACCAAGAATTGGAATGGGCCCGATGTCGTCAACGAACTCCTGATCGACAACGCGGCCAAGCGCCTGCTCGCGGCGCGCCTGATCGCGAAGAAGCTCTGGGAGTACCTCGCCTATCCTCGGCCCGCCGAGAACATCGTCAGTGAGTTGGCCGCCGTGTTCATTGCCGGGGGCTTGGAGCTGAAGCCACTGGTCACAGCCTTGCTCAATCGCCCGGAGTTCTACTCGGCCGAGGCCAAGCAAGGCCTGGTCCGTACCCCGACCGAATGGGCGGTGGCAATTCTTGCTCACTCCGGCCTGACCTGCAGCAGTGTCGGGCTGTTCGACTTCGGTGAGCGGATGGGACAGCGAGTGTTCGATCCGCCAAATGTCGCCGGCTGGAAGAACAACGGATACTGGATGACGACGAGCGCGCTCAGCGGGCGGGCCGGTTTTGCCAAGAAGGTCACTTCACTGCTGCGAGCGAACAATGGGTTCAACAACCTGTACGCACTGTCGACGGCCCAGGCAGTGGACTCCGTCGCCGGCTACTTCGGCATTGCACCGCTGGCCAATTCCACCAGGGCGACCCTGATCGATGCCTTCGCAAGCGAACGAGCAGCGTCGAACGGCAGCAACTACAACGCCGTCTCGAGCCTGCTCACAATGGTGATGCTCACCGGAGAGATGAACGTCGGCTGATGACTCTCAACGAAAACCTCGGTCCCAAGGGATGGACCCGCCGCAGTTTCCTGCAGGCGCTCGGAGCCGGCGCATTCGGCGGCGCATCGATTGGCACGATCGCGCAGGACTTCTTCGGGGGCAGCATCCCGACTGCGTGGGCCGGCACCCCAATCGGTCCGAACGACGGCATCTTGATCGTCGTCACGCTCTACGGCGGCTTGGACGGACTCAACACGTTCATTCCGTACGGCGACGGCAATTACTACTCGCTGCGGGCAAACATCGCTACCCCGGCCAGCCAGGTGCTCCCCGTCAACGACTTCGTCGGGTTCGCACCGCAGCTCAGTTACCTCAAGGCGCTCTACGACGCCGGTCAGGTCGCTGCCATCCAGGGTGTCGGCTACGGCAACCCTGATCTGTCGCACTTCACCTCGATGGCGATCTGGATGAACGGATCCCTCAGCGGCGGGATGGCGAGCACCGGATGGATCGGACGATGGCTCGACGGTCAGCCGGCCGCAACCGCCGATCTCGCCGCGGCATCGTTGGACTCCTCGGTCCCCCTGCACATGCAGGGCGCCACTCGCCGCGCCGCCGGCATTCCACCGAACGGCGGCATGTTCGGAGTCGACACGTCCTCGTCCGAAGTCCGGATGTACACCGGGCTCCGCGCGCTCGCTGCCACTGGCGCGGGGCGAGGTGCCCTGCATGACACCTTCACCGGCACGATGCGCCGCCAGCTGGATCTTGCCACCGAAGTCGCGCCCGCGTTCAAGGCAGCGCTCCCCGGGGGCGGCGAACTCACCAGAAAGTTGACGATCGCAGCGCGGTTGCTCAACGCCAACATCGGGCTGCGCGTTCTCGACATCAGTCGCGGCGGATTCGACACGCACGACAATCAGAATGGCGCCCTTCCCGGTTACCTCGTCGACCTCAATGCCGGCCTGCAGGCGTTCTATGCGACGCTCTCTCCTGCGTTCCAGAACCGCGTCACGATCATGACCGTGTCGGAGTTCGGGCGGACACCGAAGTCGAACGACTCAGGTGGAACCGATCACGGCACATCGAGCACGTCATTTGTCATCGGCGGAAACGTCAAAGGTGGCTTGTACGGACAGATGCCTTCGCTCGTCGCCGTCGACAAGAACGGCCGGATGGCTTCCACGGTTGACTTTCGTTCGATGTACGGATCAGTCCTCGATGGTTGGCTCGGCGGTGGCGGCAGCAGCATCGTCAACGGAAGCTTCGAGAACCTCGGCCTGTTTCATAGTGGGCCAGGAGCCGCGTCCCCGACGACAACACCCATCGTTCTCGGGCCGTCTGTCGCCAGTGGCTTCGTGTCGATCAGTCCTGTTCGCCTGTTCGACACACGCGACGGAACAGGCGGACGCACGGGACCGCTCGGACCCGGCGAGACATGGAGCTTCGCGCAAGCCGGTCAGTTCGGGATCCCTGCCGACGCAACGGCAGTGGCTTGGAATCTCACGGCTGTCGACGCGACTGATCCGACATACATCACCGTATGGCCCGGCGGCACGGCCAGACCGTCGTCATCCAACCTCAACCCGGTCCCTGGTCTCGCGGTCCCGAACCTCGTCATCGGTCAACTCGGCCCGGCGGGCTCGGTCAGCATGTTCAACAATGGCGGCACCGTACATCTCGTTGCCGATCTTGTCGGCTACTTCACAACCTCGAGCAACCTCCGCCTCCAGCCATTGTCGCCGGCCCGACTGCTCGACACCCGCGACGGCACAGGGGTCGTGGCTCCCGGACCGGTCGGCCCCGCCCAAACCATCGATCTGAAGGTGCTCGACCGAGGAGGAGTAGCGACCAAGGCCAAGGCCGTCGTGCTCAACGTGACCGTGACCGAACCGTCAGCCGGAAGCTTCCTCACCGTCTGGCCCACCGGGGACACACAGCCGACCGCGTCCAGTGTCAATATGGTGCCGGGTCAGACCGTGCCGAACATGGTGATGTGCCGCGTCGGCGAGGGAGGAAAGATCAGCATCTTCAACGGCGCTGGGTCGACCCATGTCGTCGCCGACGTGTTGGGCGCGTTCGTCGACACCGCTCCGGGGCGGTTCGTCGCGATTCAGCCCGGTCGCGTGCTGGACACTCGTGAGGGCATCGGTGCTCCGAAGGCACCGGTCGACCAGACACCGCTCGCTCTGAAGCTGACCGGAGCGCGAGGAATCCCGAACTCGGGCGTCAGCGCCGTGCTGCTCAACGTCACCGTCGTGACCCCGAGCGCAGCGACCTTCGTGACCGTCTACCCGGCGGGCGACGCCCAGCCGACTGCGTCGAACCTCAACGCCGTCGCCGGTCAGGTCGTGCCCAACATGGTGCTCGGTCGCCTCGGAACCGATGGCTCGGTCTCGATCTTCAATGCGATCGGCACGACCGACCTCGTGGCCGACGTGATGGGCTACTTCACCACCTGACGCAGCTCAACAGCTACACCGTCTTGACGATGAGCACGCTGCACGGCGCGTTGTGAGCAACCGTGTTGCCGATGCTGCCGAGCACGCGGCTGACGCCCTGCATTCGTACGTTACCGACGACAATCAGGTCGGCGTCGATCCGCTCGGCCTCGCTGACGAGCACGCTTGCCGGGCTACCCTCGACTGCCGCCACGGAATAGCTGATCGGCGACTTCAACGCGGTGATGAACTGCAGCACCTCGGACTCGGCCATCGCCAAGTTGCTGATTTCCCATTCGTCCCCCGAGACCTTCAAGACCTTGAGCTCATCGTCCTTCACGACCGTGACGAAGTGCACTTCGGCGCCGAGCGCCTCGGCCAACTCGACCGCTTGGCGGGCTGCGGCCTGCGAGGTCGAGCTGCCGTCGATTCCGACAAGAATTCGTTGCATGAGCAGACGTTAGTCGGATCCGTTAGTTGCCCGAGTCCTACCCCTGCGGGATCGTGCCGATGGTGTCGATCGGGAGCGTGTCGTCGACGACTTGAACCGTCGGGATCGGCCCCGGCTCGACCGGTACTGGCCCGACCGGCGGCGTCTCGACGGGCGACGTTTCGACCGGCACCGTCTCAACCGGCAGCGTCTCGACCGGCAGCGTCTCAGGCGGAACGGTCGAGCGATCAGGCAATTGCACGTCGGGTGTTTGCAGATACTCGTCGGTGACGGCGGCAACGGTTGCGACGACGCCGTCGGAGTTGGTGTACGTGTACGCGGGCAGCAACCAGATGGTGCCGTCGACGTCCCAGATCGACGTCAGATCCAGGCGCACGCCTGTCACCGCGATCTTGTTCGGTGCTGCGACCACGACACCAGGATCAAAGCCGATCGGCGTCTCCACAGGTGCTCCCAACGGAGGATCAACGAGCGCCGGATCGACTTGGCCCACCTGAGGGCCACCCTCGATCCGAATCCACTGCTTCGACTGGCTGTTCAACCGGTCGATACCTGCTGCGGCGGTGATCAGCGGATAGTCGCCGGCAGGAGTTGGCGTGGCCAACGTGCCACCTGCCCAGGTGATCGCGCCCTGTTCCCCGAAGCCGAATGATGTCGAGAACGGCGACCGGAAATCTCCGACCATCGTGTACGCCGTGACGGAGGCTCCCCAGGAATCGGCGTACACGTCGAGTTGACCGGCCGACGGGTTCAATCCTGCGGCCTCGAGCAGACCGGATGCGAGTGCTTGCGCTTCGTCAGCCGAGGGCACATCGAGCGGAGCGGGTGGTGCACAATCCGGCACCGTTTGCGTCGATTCAGTCGCGTTGACGACTGTGTCGACCGGGTCGATTGTTTCGTCTACTTCGGCCGGGTCGATTGCTTCGTTCGCGACGGCAGGGTCGATCTGCCCGTCGACCGGCGCTGTGGCGATCCCGGCGCAGGCCACGGGACTGTCGCTCATGGTGGCCCATCCGGGGCTGAAGTACCAATCGAGTGTCGCCGAGTTCGTGACGGTCAGCGATGGCGCCGACCCGTCGAGCGGACCAACCTGCCAGCCCCCGCCGCGCTCGCCCGTCACCGCAACCGGCGGTTCCGTGATTCCGAATGCGGACGCCAACCGAGCGACCTGATCGAGCGTCGCGGTCGCTCCCGTTTCGAACAGCCAAGCGCCTGCGGTGTCCGCCAGGGCCGGCAACTCGCCGTCGATCACGTACTCGACCCACGCCAGTTGCATCGAGGCTTCCGGTGAGGCCGCCCATCCCCCGGCGGAGACCTTGGAATCCCCACTTTGACCGCCGCCCGGGCCTCCCGCCGCCGCCGCATTGATGGTACGAAGAGTGCTCGAAGTAGTTGGCGCGACAGTAGAAGCGGCGCCCGACTCCGATGGAGTTGACCCGCACCCTGTGGCCATCAGCGAGCCGACCGTGACGGCGGCGGCGATGACGAGTGCGTTGCGTGGGCTTCGGACGTTCAGCATGACGTAGCTCCAGTTGATCGGTTGCGGCACATCGGACAGCACGATTCGTTCGTTTGGACGTTCGCAGCCGCCGCGTGGGTTCCCGCGACTGACAACTTCGTGTCTCGAATGGGTCGTCCGTTCCTGCTCAATGCGTGAGCACGACGATCGACTGGCCGAGCGAGCGCATTTCGCCCGAGAGTCTGGGCGCTTGGCCCTGGGTACCGGGGAGCCACGTCACGACCGACCACCCGGCGAGCGCGACGATCTCGTCGACCAACGCGACCGATGTAGTGACATTGCGAACCCGTTGCCAGCGTGTCACCGGGTCGAACGCTGCCTCGGTCAGAAATATGTGGCGCGCCGCGTCCAGGTTCATCGGCAAGCAAGAGACAACTGCTCTGCCTCCGGGGCGAACGACCCTCTTGAGTGCCACGAGATAGCGGTACATGTCCTCGTGCTCCATGTGGGTGAAGACCGAGAACGCGCAGGCGATGTCGATCGAGTCATCGGCCAACTCGAAGTTCTCGTCAGTCTGGTGGATCAACCGGATTGTCCGCGAGCCATCGGCTGTCATCGGGGCGAGCCGGCGCTCGGCGTGCGCGAGAAAAGTCGGTGCCACGTCGACTCCGATGTACTCGCCGCGATCGAGGAACGGCACCACATGGATCCCGAGACGGCCATTGCCACAACCGAAGTCGAGCAGAGTCGACGATGGCTCCAACCCGTAGGCGCGCAGAACGTCGAACTCGATCTCGCCGATCACGTCGTAGTCGCCACTGCCGACACCATCGTCACCCTCGGCTCGGGCATGTGATTCGTAAAGGCTTTCGTAGGTCGCCCTGGCTTGCGTTGCCGTTACGTTTGCGGGGCCGACCGCGGCTCCGGAAGCATCTACACCGCCGATACGCAGCGCCCACCGACGAACGTGCACAGCGGGTCTCCGCAAGATGGGGCGAATCGAATTCGGTACTCTCACCCGAGCCACGCTAGCGATCGCTGCTCCCCGAAGCCGAGAACTGGTGCGCTGCGCGATGTGATGCGACGCGCCACCCCCATGGTTGTCACCTGTCGCAACAGTTGGAACAAACCGCCGCCATGGGCGCCTCGTGTCGCACCACCATGCCTGAGCTCAACGGACATGGCATTTTTCGGGGCCGCCTCGTTGGCGCAGGTCAGTCGTTGTATCCGGGGTCGCTGGGCCAGTTCGGTTGGAAGAGAATTAGCAGGTCTGTGACGTGCTACGCGTGCTGTGATCTTCGGTGTGACCTGGAGAATCTCGCCCCAACACGTCTCATCGTATCTCTGCAATTCTCGCTGTGCTGAGGACTGATTGAGGACTATATGTGATGTCGAGTGATTCGACCCACTCGTCAAGTTCGTCATCGGCCGCTTTGCGTTCCGTTGCGCCAAGGTGATTACGTCATCGGGTTCACTGCTTTGCCGCCAAAGCGGATTTCATAGTGAAGGTGGGTGCCAGTTGAACGGCCTGAATTTCCCATATCACCGATCCTGTCGCCACGCGATACCCTTTGTCCTACCTCGACCCGGATTTGCGACAAA
>JANOEM010000146.1:0-10040 GCA_031413195.1 Actinomycetes bacterium | reverse complement strand
TGCCGAAGAATGGCGCGACGACCGTGGGCAAGTTGTGCGGCCACGCGTCCAGCGACAGCAGCGCCGGAAACTGCGCCGGCAGGTCGGGGTGGACCAATTGCCAGACCATCTCCGTGCGACCGAGATCGCGGAGCCGGTGCTCGCCGAGCGGGCGCAGGTCGAATTCGGTGGCGACTTGATCGATCGCGAGATCGCGGGTCGCGCCCGAGACCAGCACTTGACCACCATGGCCGATGGCCCGCAGCCGGGCACCGCGGCTGATCGCCTGTCCGGCATAGTTGGCTTGGTCGCGCAGCTCGGCCTCGCCGGTGTGGATGGCCATTCGAACGGTGATCGGAGCCGAAGTCGACCAGTCCTCGGCAGCGAGCGCGAGCTGGGCCGCAAGGGCCGCCCGCAACGCATCCGACGGTCGCGCGAAGGCGGCAACGATCGAGTCACCCTCACCCTGCTCTTGCGGACGAACGCCGCTGTTGGTGTCGACAGCTGCGGACAGAATCGCGTGGTGACGGGCCATCGCTGCGTGCATGTTTGCAGCCGACTCACCGGACCACAGCCGGGTCGAACCCTCGACATCGGTGAGCAGGAACGTCACCGTTCCAACCGGGAGCGCGAATGCGCGTTCTGGCGCGTTCACGCCGTGAACGCCCCAGCGGAACGGTCGCTGTAGGCCGGCGAGAGCCTGACGAGGTGTATCGGCGCGTGCGGCATCGATTGACATGTTGTCAGCATTCAGTTCTGCGCACCAGATGTCGTCACCCGCGCGGGGGACGGTACCGGGGGACGTGTGCAGCGGGAGCGGGCAGGTTCAGCGGATCGAGGTTTGACGAGCCGGCTCAGACCTGGCGGCCGACGAAGTTCAGCATTCGGGTCTGGGCGTCGGTGCCCTTCGGTGGCGCAATGGCGGGCCCGAACACATGTGGGCTCCGCAGCATCTCCGCCGGCATGGTCTTCCAGATCGCCGAAGTGGACCGACACAGTGCCGCATCGAGACGTTCATCGACCTTGGCGGTGCGGGCGAGGTCCCACGTGTGAATGAGCAGATCGGCGCCCATGAAGGAGATGAACGAGTCAACGGTCATCGGGCCGAAGAACGTGTTCGCGGTCTTGTCCAGCGCACCCGGCTGGTCAAGCGCTTCGAGTGTCTGATCGCGGAGCTTGGCCCACGCAGCGCTGGGATCGTTGCCCGGCTTCGGCCACGATTTCGGCATCGCACCGATCGTTGTCGCGCTCTGGACCGACTTCACGCCGCCGAGCACATGCGCGATCACATCGATCCCTTTCCAATCGGCGCACGGCGACTGCTTGGCCAGGGCCTTGTCGGGGACGAGCTTGATCACATGATCGAATCCATAGACGGTCTTCACGTAGTTGCGGAGGTTTGCGCTCATTGCGCCAACGTATCGCGAAGCAGGTAGGGACCAGAACAGTGACGATCGCCGAGCGGCTCCGGCGCTCGGGAAGGCATCGAACCCGTCTGGTCGCAGGCGATCGTGATGATGAGCGGGGCCTCGATCCGCCACCATCCGCCGATCACTCGGGGCGGGTCGCTCCACGTCACGCTCGAACGACACCACCCGCCGACAGATGGGCCGTTGCCCAGCCACACGACGCCCTCGCGCACGTTCAGGCGCAGGCCCTCGCGGAGCACCTTCGCGGCGGCCTCCTTGACCGACCAGATCAGGCACGCCATCTCGTCGTGACGGCCATCGACCGACGCGGCAGTCACCAGCGCCTGCTCTTCGGGGGCGAACCACTCGCGAACGAACCGGTCGGTCCGTGGTTCGATGACTTCGAGATCGCCACCGACGACGACGCCTCCGTGGCCGACCCTTCCATGACCTACGACGGCCAACCCTGTTCCCTCGCGATGACTGATCGAGAGCGACACCGCCAGCGGACGATCGTCGAGCAGGGGCTCCGGCGCGCCGTCGTCGGCCGCGATGACCGCGATTGAAGCGAGCCGCTGCCGGTCGAGGCCGAGAGATGCAGCGAGCGCGGCCTTTGCCGTCCATCGTCCGAGTCGCCAGTCGGCGCGCCGTTTGGGGACCACGAAGCGCGCCTGGACCTCTCGTTCTCGCGGCGACAGCCACTCGTCATCAGCGGGCACATCAACGGGCACATCAGCTGTGTGGCGCAGGAGCCAGCCGATACCCGTCATCTCGTCGCATCGAACTTCGCCAACTCCCGATCGACGCCTCGCTGGACAGCATCGATGAGGAGCGGGCGGAGACCCTCGGCCGGGATGATGGTGTTCACCGAGCCGACCTGCTGGGCCCGTTCGACACTGTGCACGGCATCGAACTCGGCCGCGACAGCACCCAACTGATCGGAGTGCACCACGATCATGGTGGCGGCCAACTCGCTGCCCAACCGCGCCCTTTCAGCGCCGTCGGAGGCGGCGATTCGGGCCTGGAGGTCGACGACTCGCGGATCGGCAAGTGTTCGCTTCCTGACCTCGCCTGCGAAGACGACCGCTGCGGCCGGCGACCCGCCGATCACGGAGGCGTGGGCTCCCTCGACAGCGAGCGTTTCCAGTTCCGTGTTCAAGAGCCGACTGAAGACGACGAACGCACCACCGTGGAAGCGGCTGACGACGCAGAACACGATCGGGCCTTTGAAGTTGACGACCGCGCGACCGATCTCGGCGCCGAACTCTAGTTGCACCCGCCGCATCGACTCGGGCGATCCGTCGAACCCTGACAGGTTGGCGAGCACAACGAGCGGCCGAGTGCCACTCGTTGCGTTGATCGCCCGAGCAACCTTCTTCGATGACATCGGGAACAACGTGCCTGAGGTCCACAGATCCGGTCCGTCTGCAGGCAGGCTTCCGTGACGGGTGAGCGCGTGCGCTTCGATCCCGAGCGCGCAGACCGGGAAGCCCCCCAGGTGTGCGTCCCACACGATCGCGGTGTCTGCATCGGCCAGATCGGCCCATCGCTCCATCGTCGGATGGTCGGCGTCCAAGACCGCTCGCATGACCGAACGCATGTCGAACGGCTTCTTGCGGTCGGGGTTTGCCCGTTCGCTGAAGATGTCTCCGACACTCGCCAGATCTGACCCGGCGAGCGTGTGCGGCGACAATCGGACGTCTCGATCGAAGGGGTCGATGGTGTCTGCCCGACGTGGGAATCGCTCACCGGGGGTGACGTAGCTGTGGAGGTAGTGAGACAGGAGCACCCCGCAGGCGGCGGCCACGTCGGGCGCCCAGAATTGGGCCTGACCGTTCGCGCCCATGACCCGTTCGTAACCACCGATTCCATGGTTGTCGTCGGCCGAAATGCCTCCGGAGAAATCGAGCGCTTGCTTGCCGGTGAGGACCATCGCGCTGTCCGGGGTCATCACCAGAATGCCCTTCGTGTGCATCAGCATCGTCGCCTCGGCGTTCCAGTAGGGCTGTGCGCCGACGTTGATCCCCGTGACGACCACGTTGATCTCACCACCATCCTGGGTGAACTCGATGATCCGTCGCAGCACGGCGGCGATCCAGTCCATGTTCTCGGTGCCGCTGTCCATCGCGATCTTGGCCCCGGCCGACAGCGCGAACCACTCCACCGGGATCCTCAACTCGTCGGCGAGGTCGATGGCCCGCATGATCCGCCGGCATTCGGGTTCGGCAAGGGCCCCAAGGGCACGGGTCGGATCGCCGAACAACGCGACGCGGCGCATGCCCTCGGGGTACAGGACCGTGGTGTTCGTCACGATGCCGCACACGATGCTGGCCGTGTTGCCACCGGCAGCACGGTCGACGGGAACGAGGCGGTCGGGTTCGTCGTGAGTGGGTTCGTCGAGATCGTGTTCGACAAAGGTGCCGCCGGTGATCTCGTTGCGTCCGCCGGCAAAGGGTGCGACCAGCGATCGGATCAATTCATAGGGGTAGATCGTTCCGCGCCGACGGCTCTGCACGACCTTGCGGGCGTACTCGTCGAGTGTCTCCAAAGCATCGAGGGCCGGATCGGTCTCGTGCACCACGAAGTCGGCTCCGGTCGTGGTCGCGAACCGGATCATTCGCTCGTGGAGCTCGCCGCTGATGGGGTCGGGTCGGCGGCACAAGATGTCGACCTCCTCCAGTCCGAGGCCGAGTGCGGTTGGCGCCAGGCTTGCCCCGATCGCGGCCAGTTCCCCGAGTTCCAAGCTCATCGGGGGCCACAGCACGAGCATCACCCGGTTCCACCACAGCCGCTGGTCCAATGCCCTCGGCGCCTGATACCGCCTGATGCCCTCCATCGATGCGAGGAGTGTGCGTTCCAGTTCGGGCAATGCGATGACGCGCCCTTCGTCATCGCGCACAGCGGTGAGGTCACGCACCTCGGCGATGGCGAAAAGCCGCTCATCGGCGACGTTCTCGTGGGCGACGCCGCGGAAGAGATGAATGGCGGGCGACGCAGGCAGGCGCTGGAGCGAGAAGTTGGCAAGACGCCACAGTCGCAGCCGTTCCGCCATCATCGGATGAAGTCCGCGCAGGAATCGATCCTCGGTGAAGCCCTGGGGCGAGGAACGGAACGTC
This sequence comes from Actinomycetes bacterium, assembly GCA_031413195.1. Taxonomy (GTDB): domain Bacteria; phylum Actinomycetota; class Acidimicrobiia; order Acidimicrobiales; family Ilumatobacteraceae; genus WLMZ01. Next base: position 5,536 of record JANOEM010000146.1, on the reverse strand, counting down.
ACATGGCGTACTCCTTGCTCGGGACCTGTAGCTCTCTCGGTGCTCGCGGCCAGGGCAACCACCACCTGTTGCACCGATTGGTCGACGTTCACTCCTGACTGGGCGACTCCTGACAGTGCAAGTTGGGACAGGGCGACTTCGACCTGGCGTGCGAAATCGTCATCGGTGAGATCGGCGCCGTCGAGCCAGGTGTACGCCTCGATGTGGACGGGCACCTGCGATTCGAGCGACCGCGCCACCTGCGTACTCGATGCGAGCGCGGTCTGAATGGAGGAGTACGGCGCGCACGTCGTGACGATGCAGATCGGACCATGACTGGGTCCATCGTGCTCGACGACCAGGACCGGCGGCGCCGACGGATCGCCCACGACGTTGAAGTCGCTGTAGGAACCCCAACGGTGATGACGGCGCGTGATCAGCTCGAGCACCACGCCGGCCGTTCGCCGATCGCCATGCTCCGCACGACCGAGCAGCGCCGCTTCGAGGGGCTCCATGCATCCCACCACCGCGTCGATACCGGCGACGCGATCGCCCGAACCGATGATCATTGCATCGACGTGGGCGAACGCGACCGTCAACGCCTCGTGGCGAACGGTATCGATGACCGGCCGGTCGATCAGCTCGTAACGAACCTCCCGAGCCAAATCGGCCACGACAGGATGGTCACGTTGGGTCGCCGCCACGAGCCGATCCAGCGCGTCACGGAGTTCGGCAGTGGGCACGGGAATGGCCCGTTCGAGCCAGCGGCTCAGCATCGCCACGACCACAGGAACCTGGACGTCGATTCGCTGGCGCGACCGCATGATCCAATACAGCGCCTCCTCGAGTGCCTCCGAGGATTGCAGATCACTCACGCCGTAGTGGCCGAGTGCGCGCCGGAGCTGACCGAGGAATTTCGTTGGCAATCCCGGTGTGTCGGGCCCCGGTGACCGCAAGAATGCGTGCAGGTACTCCTGTGGACTGCGCACCATCAGATCGGACTCCGCGAGGTCGCGCTGACTGCGGAACAGCGCGCGCAAGTCGGCAAAGACGGACAGCAGGCGAAGCTCGCCAACCAACAGCTGAGGACTGCCGGCGAAGACGTCGGCGGCAATCGCGGCCTGGTCGGCGGCAACCTTGGTGGCGGCAGCAGCAGCGACGTCGTAACCCATGAACAACCGGATCAGGGTGTCGAGGTTGGCTACGAACCGGCCCTCGACCGTCTCGTCGATCTCCGCTCCGGTGGCTTGCAGGACCTGTCGTGGCTCGGTCGGTCCGGACTCCTCGCGATTTCGCGGATCGAGCGTGACCAGCGGGGCACCTGAATCCACCTGGACGTTGGTTCCCGTGTGAACGTGGCGGACCAGACCGTCGAACGGCGCGAGGACATGGCTCTCCATCTTCATGCTCTCGATCACGACGAGGGTGTCGTCCGCCGCGACGAGATCTCCTTCGTGGACTGCCACAGCGACCACGACACCGGGTGACGGAGCACGCACGAGTCCACCGTCACGGCGCAACAACCGGTGCGGGATACCGTCGACTTCGATCACGTGGTCGCCGCCTTGGATCGCCGACACGACTCGAAAGGTTTTCCCGGCGACCTCCACCCTGCTTTGGAAACGTGCCAGACGGGTGACGATCAGCCCGACTTCTGCCCCGTCGACCGAGACCCGGTAGCGACGGCGACCGGTGCGCCGCACCGCGACCGCGTAGTCGTTGCGGCGGAGGCAGAGTTCGAACGATCGTCCGACAGCCGACGACACCTCGGGCCGGCCACGACGCGCCGTGGCGAACAGCAGGTCGCGATCGATTCGCTGCACCTCGTCGTAGGCGTCGACCGCGGCCATCAGTACAGCGACCTCTCCGTGTTGGTGTCCCACCGTTCCACCCGTTGCCGCAAGACGATCCAGCCAGGCCGTGTCGTAGGAGCCGGATCGAACCTCATCGCGGTCGAGGAGGTCGAGCAGGAACCCCTTGTTGGTGGTCCCACCGGCGAGCACGATGGGCAATTGGGTCAGGGCGCGTCGCAACCTGACGCGCGCCTCCTCCCGATCTCGACCCCAGGCAATGACTTCGGCAATCGTCGGATCCTCTCCGGGGCGAACCGAATCACCTTCGGTGACCGCTGGGTCGATCCGCAGACCAGGGCCGGTCGGCACCTGCAGCAACACCACCTGTCCAGGTGCGGGGGCAAACCCGAGCTCGGCGTCTTCGGCGTTCAGACGAACGGCGATCGCATGTCCGTTCGTGGGTGGCGCGACCTCCAGCGGGAATCGCTCGGCGAGAGCGAGCTGGAGCTTCGCGAGGTCTATCCCACTTGTGACCTCGGCGATTCCGTGACCAAGTGGGAAGCCACCGCTGATCCGCAACAGCGAGATGTCGGATCCCTCCGTTTCGCGGACGAAGGCGATGGTTGCTGCCCCGTCAATCCCGCACCGCGAGGCCAAGTGCTCAGCAACCGAGCGCAACCGCTGGTCGCTGACACCCGTCAACGCTTCGTCAGCGGTCTCCACAAGCACCTTTTCGGATCGACGCTGAAGCGTGCCGTCGTGAACTCCGAGTGCGCGCACGCCCCCGGCTTGATCGCCGGCGACGAGCACGTCGAGATGGCGCGCGTATCCCTGGTCCACGAGCGAGAGTGGCGAGAGCGCCAGGCCCACCTCGCGCGCCGCCTCGGCGAGCAATGAGCGGTCGGCGATGCGCCGCAGGGTCGCGGCACCGAGGCCGATGGCGACGATCCCGAGAAGATCGCAGAGCTCGGCGAATGCAGGGTCCTGGGCCAGCGGCCCACCACCGACCCATGCGGCGTCGATCCCTGCCCGGATCAGGGCCTGCTCGATACCGGCCAGGTCGCGATCCGGGTCGCCGTCCGGGTCGCGTTCGATCAGCACTCCTTCGTCGGCTTCACGGACGAAAATCGCGCCCTGGTCGGCCCTCGTGTGAAACACCACGATCCGCAGCGTTCGCTGCCGCTCCTCGGCGTATTCGCGTGCCGCGTTGATCAACCGCATCGCTGCTGCGCCGCGGTTGACGATGGCCAGCCTGGTGATCAGCGGGAACGGGTTCGGTGCATCGTGGTTCGTCATCTCGGGTCGGCCGGTCAGGTCATCGCCGACCGAAGCGGAGCGAGCAGATCGTCGCCGGTACCGCCGGGCAGGATTGTCGTCGAGTATCCGATGAGACGCACGACGACGTTGCCGTCCTGATCGATCGCAACGACGTCGGCACCGCCGTCGACAGGTCTCATCATGGCCGTCACGATGGCCGTCACACCGTCAAACGGCTCGGATGCGGGATCATGGATGATCTCCAGCCGACGCACTCGCGCCGGCAGCGCCATCGCACCCGTTGTGCCGAGTTCGTGCACACCGGCAGTCTGGAAGCAGAGCTCGACCACCCGCGGCCAAGTGAGCAGCGGATGATCGTCGGGGTGATGGTTTGCCGGCAGATCCAGCGCACCGGCACCGATTGTACGCTCCCCATCGAGCCAGGCCTTGGCGAGCACTTGATACGCGGGCCCGTGGAAGTAGATCCGGTAGATGTCTTCAGCACCCACCGCCGAGGAAGGCGGAGCGCCCGGTGGCGGTTCGGCTGCGGCTGTATTTGGGGTTGCATGTGCGGCGCCAGGTGGGGCCAGCACGACGCGACCCACGAAGTGAGTGGTTGCCTGCTCGCCCTGGCCCGGCAATGTGCGACGGCCAATGAGCTTGCAGTCCGCGACGAGGGTTCCATTGTCGCCGCGGCGCAGGCGCGCCTGAACCTCTGCGTCTCGTGGTTCGTCTCGGTACAGCTTGAAGGGGGCGAGGAACGACACGTCCTCGATCGACTGCACCTGCCAACCGGGGACAAGCACCGATGCGGCTTCGGCAAAGGATTCGATCCCCATCACACCCGGTAACACGGCGGTGCCGTCGATGCGATGGTGGTCGAGGAAGGGTTGCTCAACCGTCAGCGCGGTTCGCACCACGATCCCTTCGGCGATCGTGCACGCGACGACGCTCGAGACCATCGGGCCGTGCCCACCGTGCGCATCGAGTGAAGATGTCGCCGCACCAGCATCGACGCCGCCGGTCGGCGGTTCGTCGAGCATGATCCCGAGCGAGCCGGCCACCACGACCTCGCCTCCGTCGCCACCCGCAGTCAGTTCGTGACGAACGGCCGGGATGCCGATGTCGGGCGGAAGCATGTCGATCCCGGCGATTGCCATCATCTTCGGGATCGACCCGCGACTGGCCATGCCGATGCTCGCCCACGCGGTCCAGTCGATCGCCACGCCTCGCGTGCCGGGGCGGGTCGTGCGGAAAGCCGAGATGCTCTTGCAGAGCAGGTCGTTCGCAGCGCTGTAGTCCGTCTGCCCGCCGTTGCCGAACCGCCCCGCGATCGAACTGAACACCACGGCAGCGCCGAGTCGCGTTTCGCCGAGCGCGTGCAGCAGGTGGAACCATCCGTTGCTCTTCACATCGAAGACGAGGTCGTACTCGCTGTCGGTCTTGTCGGGCAGGAAGTGGCTGATTTCGAGGCCGGCGCAATGCAGGAGCACGTCGACCTTGCCGGACCGTTCGACGATCGAGTCAATCGCTGCCCGAACGGCGCTGGCGTCGGTCAGATCGGCCTGATACCAGTGCGCGGTGCCGCCCGCCCGCTCCACCGCGTGGATCGCATCGAGCGCAGCACGGGACCGCTCGAGATGGGCGAGCTCGCGCTCGACCACTGCTGGCGTGGCTTTTTCTCCCCGTTCTTTGAGGCGGCGAGCGATCTCCAACTTCAAACCTTCGTGGTCGCTCACGAACCGTTCGAGATCGGGGTCGTCGACCGATGGCTGCGCAGTGAGGTCGAGGAGATGGAACGTGCCGCCTGATGCCGCCGCGAGGTCTGCGGTGATGGCACTGACGATGCTTCCGGCAGCACCCGTGACGACGAAGACGTCGTCGGAGCCGAGCGCTCGGCCGGGATCGGGTTCGACGTCCCGTTCGAGTTCGTGCTCAATGAGGCCGATCCCCCAGCGCAGCCCGTCGGCGTAGCCGATCTCCACAGAAGCAGGGTCATGCGCGGTCTCGGCGATCAGGAGTGCGGCGGCTTCGCTCGGAGTGGTCATCGACGTGAAGTCGATGACCTTGACGAGTGCGTCGGAGCGCTCGCGTGCGAGGGCCTTCGTGAACCCACTCGTGGCGCCGCCGAGCACGTCCTGCGCGCCGGCCGTGTCGTATCCGAAGTTTCCTCCGAGCCGCACGCCGGCGACGAGAAATGCTCCGGCGGTCATGTCGTCGTACAGCGTGCGCATCGTGGTTGCCAGCAGCTTGACCCGAACCTGCAGCGCTGCCGCCCACGTCGCCGGGTCCAGTCCGGCGATATCGACCTGGTCGAGCGCAGGCAACCAGTAAACACCGGTGATCGGACCGGCTTCGCGCCATCCCGACACCGTCGTCTCCCATTCCTCACGGCTCGGTGTGCCCTCCGCGAGCAGGACCTCGACACCCATCCCGGCGAGTATCTGAACGAGGGCGCCGGACACCCCACCGGTGTCGGGGAACACCACCACGCGGGAGCCGGCGCC
>JANOEM010000145.1:0-4267 GCA_031413195.1 Actinomycetes bacterium | reverse complement strand
CGTACCGGTCGCGATACCAGCAACCTTGATCACAGGCGCTGACAACGCCACCCGTGCAACCCTACCGCTGCCCGCGACGGCGTCGCTGATCGCCTCGGCTGATCCGAGAACCCGGTCGAATCGATCGAGGTCGTCTCGAGCCTCGCGCATCGTGTCGCGGGCCTCGTCGCTGCTCGACTTCAAATCGGCAATGAGCGGGCGGGTTTCGAGGCGCAAGGACTCGACTTCTCCCCGCAACGCCTTGAGCGTGTCGAGCACTCGAAGCAGGACCACGATCAGGGCTGCGAAACCGATCGAACACAGCACAGCGGTGAGGACGACGGCCAACTCTCCAGCACTCATTCCCGTTCTCTCATTCGGGCAGCTACCTCTCGTTCGAAACCGTGATCAGTCGGCTGGTACAGCGAGCCCTTGGACAGTTCGTCCGGGGCATATTGCTGCGGCGCCCAACCGCGAGGATCATCATGAGGGTACACGTAGCCGGTGCCGTGTCCGAGGGATGCCGCGCCCTGATAGTGCGCATCGCGCAGGTGAGCAGGGACTTCGCCGATCATCCCGTCCTTGACCATGGTTCGTGCGTTCCAGATCCCGAGGGCGGCCCGGTTGCTCTTCGGCGCAGTCGCCAGATGGACAACGGCCTGGGCGAGGTTCAGTTGGCCTTCCGGCAATCCGACATGTTCGATCGCCTGCGCAGCAGCGACGGCAACGACGAGCGCTTGCGGGTCGGCCATACCGATGTCCTCGCTGGCGAGGATGATCAGCCGCCGTGCAATGAAACGTGCATCCTCGCCCGCCTCGAGCATCCGCGCCAACCAGTACAGTCCGGCATCGACATCGCTGCCGCGAATGCTCTTGATGAAGGCACTGATGACGTCGTAATGGTCGTCGCGCCCGTAGCGAAGCGCGCTGGTGCCGAGCGCCGATTCGACGTGTTCGACCGTCATCGAAGCGGGGTACGCCAACGCGCACGCCACCTCGAGCGCGGTGAGGACCTGGCGGCCGTCCCCACCGGAACGATCGGCAAGCAGATCAATCGCCGCCGGCGACGCCTCGATGTCCTCTGATTTCAAACCACGGTGGATCAGTTGCACGATTGCGGTTCGATCGAGCGGCTCGAGCCGAAACAGCGTGCTCCGGCTGCGTAACGGGGCATTGACTTCGAAGAACGGATTCTCGGTGGTCGCACCGATGAGGGTCAGCGTGCCGTCTTCGACAGCGGGGAGCAGGGCGTCCTGCTGCGACTTCGAGAATCGATGGATCTCGTCGAGGAACAGGATCGTTCCTCGACCGTGTTCGCCGAGGCGCTGACGGGCGCGTTCGATCGCCTCACGGACATCCTTGACCCCTGCGGTCACGGCCGACATCTGCTCGAAGGCACGCTTGGTGCTGCCGGCGATCGCCAAGGCAAGGGTGGTCTTGCCGGTTCCGGGTGGTCCCCAGAAGATGGTCGAGGTCAGTCGATCCTGTTCGACCAGGCGCCGCAACGGACGATCCGGTCCGACCAGATGGGCCTGACCGACGACTTCGTCGAGGTTGCTCGGGCGCAGCCGTGCGGCGAGCGGGGCCTGTTGGCGCAAGCGGTCGGCCGCTGCCGAACTGAACAGGTCGCTCACATCGAGCCGAGGACCAGTCGGTATCCGGCTTGGCGGAAGCTCACCGCGTTCTCGACCATCCACTCCCGGGTGACCCACTGCCAGCTGACGAACTCCGAGCCGTCGGGCGCAGGTTGGATGTCGGCTCGCAGCGCATCGAACAGGAACCAGCGATGGGCTTGCCCGAGCCTGCCCTTCTTGACGGCGAGATCAGGGGGGTACTCGTACACCACCCAACCGGGGTACTCGGCGACCGCCATCACGTCGTTGGGGCCGAGGCCCGTTTCTTCGGCGAGTTCGCGCCATGCGGCAGCGATCGGATCTTCGCCTTCGTCGAGGCCCCCCTGGGGCAGTTGCCACTGGCCGGAGATGTCCGATCTCTCGAACGCCAACAGGCGGTCGTCCAATCCGCGCACGACGATCACGACACCGGCGCGAAAGTGAGGGTTCGCCATACGGGGCGAGGCTATCTCTCGATCAGACTTTGGCTCTCGATCAGACCGTCGCTCTCGATCAAACCTTCGGGGGCAGGACTCGGATCCCGAGCTCGTCGAGTTGCTTGGCGGCCGGAGGGGTCGGCGCATTCGTCATCGGGTCCTGGCCACTCTGGGTCTTCGGGAACGCAATGATCTCGCGAATGTTCTCCTCGCCCGCGAGGATCGCGACGAGCCGGTCGATGCCGAACGCGAATCCTCCGTGCGGCGGCGCGCCATACTCGAAGGGGCGCAGGAAAAACCCGAACTTCTTCTCGGCGTCCTCGTCACTGATGCCGAGCGCGGTGAACACCCGCCGTTGCAGATCGCTCTCGTGAATCCGGATCGAGCCCGAGCCCAGCTCCCAACCGTTGAGGACCAGGTCGTAGGCCATTGCCCGGACCGACATCGGGTCCGACTCGAACTTGTCGAGGTCGTCGGGATGCGGCCGGCAGAACGGGTGGTGGCCCGGCTTGGGCTTGCCCGTCTCTTTGTCCTTGCCGACGAACAACGGGAACTCCGTCACCCACACGTAGCGGTACGGGCCTTGCCAGACCGGGGGTCGGCCGAGTTCGTTGCGCAACGCACCAAGGACCTCGCAGGTGATGTCCCATTCGTCGGCGACGATCAGGATCAAGTCGCCGGGTGCAGCCTGCAGCCGGTTCGACAGTTCGGCCTGCTCGGTCGCACTGAGGAACTTGGCGACCGGCGACTCGAGGCTGCCGTCAGCGGCGACCTTCAGCCAGACGAGACCCTTGGCCCCCATCTTCTTGGCCCGATCGGTCATCCCGTCGAGCTTGTTGCGTCCCATCTCCTCGGCCTTGCCCGACGCATTGATGCCCTTGATCGCTGCCGCTCCGGCAAAGGCCTTGAACTCGGTCGCCGCGAAGACATCGGTCAGCTCGGACAGTTCCATACCGAAGCGCATGTCGGGCTTGTCGACACCAAAGCGGTTCATCGCCTGCTTCCAGGTGATCCGCTCGATCGTCGGCGGCTTCTCACCCGTCACGGCTTCGGCGGCTGCCTCGACGGCACGGCTGATTGCTTCGAGGACATCGTCCTGGTCGACGAAGCTCATCTCCGCGTCCAATTGCATGAACTCGTACTGCCGGTCGGCGCGGAGATCTTCGTCGCGCAGGCATCGCGCGATCTGGTAGTAGCGGTCCATTCCGGCGACCATCAGCAGTTGCTTGAACAACTGTGGGCTCTGCGGGAGTGCGTAGAACGACCCGGGCTCCTTGCGGCTCGGCACCAGAAACTCGCGGGCGCCTTCGGGAGTGCTGGGCACCAGCATCGGCGTCTCGACCTCGACGAAGTCCTGAGCTTCCATCGCCGACCGGATCGCGGAGTTGACCTTGGCCCTCACCCGCAGGTTGCGCTGCATCCGCTCGCGACGGATGTCGAGGTACCGATACTGCAGGCGAGTGGTCTCCTCGACCTTGTCCGCGCGGGCATCGATCGGGAACGGCGGCGGCTCGGCCGAACGCAGAACCTCGACCACGCACTCCCCCAGTTCGACCTCGCCGGTCGGGAGGTGCACGTTGACCGTTCCCTCGAGCCGGGCGCGGACCACGCCGGTGACACGGAGCACGTACTCGCTGCGGACATCGACATCGTTGTCGACGACACACTGGATGACCCCGGTGTGGTCACGAAGGTCGACGAAGGCGAGCTGGTTGCCGTGCTCGCGTCGACTCGCGACCCAGCCACAGACGCTGACGGTCTGGCCGATGTGGTCGCTGCGGAGTTCTCCGCTCATGTGGGTGCGCATGCTGGTAGCAGTCATCGCGTTGCCTCTCCGACAGCCTGTTCAAGGGTCTGTCTCACTTCAGAAATCAGATCGACGCGAGGAACCTCGCGTTGCATGTCTGCGCCGCGCAGCGGCCGGACGACCGCCATCCCGGCGTCAACCTCGTTCGAGCCGATGATGATGGCGACCTGTGCCCCGCTGCGGTCGGCGGCTTTCATCTGGCTCTTCATGCTCCGGTTCTCGAATGCACGATCGGCGCTGATTCCGGCAGCCCGCAGCTCGGCGCAGGCGCGCATCGCGTGCGCCCCACCGGTGGTGTCGACGACGAACACTGCAACCGAGGTGTCCGGCGCGGCGAACACGCCCTCGTCGTCGCAGGCGAGAAGCGTGCGGTCGAGGCCGAGCGCAAACCCGACGCCGTGGGTAGGGGGTCCGCCCAATGACTCGACGAG
>JANOEM010000144.1:0-2128 GCA_031413195.1 Actinomycetes bacterium | reverse complement strand
GTCTCCCTGGGTTGGCTCTCGATCAGGTGTAGGAACCAACATCGTCCCAGCCCAGGGGACCTCTCACGCGGATACGCGGACCACCTCACCCACCACACGTCGGTGGATCAAGGCTCAGATGTCGGTCCCCAACCGGACGTTTCTGGTGAGCTTCTGGTGTCCGTGAACCGGCGGTCTGTGGCGCGATGTGGCCCCTCTCAGCCGTTCCGATCGGCCGGGTGGTCCGCTGCTGGTGAGGCGCCGGGGGAGGTGGCGCCCCACCGAGGCAGCGTGAACACCTGAAGCATCCGGCACCCACGTGACGAAGAGGGAACCCTCCTGTGCGCCTTGCGTAACAAATCCCGGCCGGCGTCGGTGACGCTCTTGGTCGCAAGCGTCTGAACTCGGCCGCCTTCTGCAATGGCAGGGTACGCGGATTACAGAGTTCGGTGGAGTGCAAGAGTGCACGTGCCTCATGACTCGATGCTTGACAAGGTTGCAGACGTGCTCGACGCGGTGCTCGCGCCGCTCGGGTTCGCACGAGGGCAGCTCGGCTTTTCCGAATCGGAAGACTCGGCTTTCCGGCGAATGGCGACCTGCGGGCGCAGCTCGCGTGCTTTCGCGAGCGCTTCCGACAGAAATCGCCGAGCGCTCAGTTCCGGCGATCGGCGGCACTCTCTCGGTCGTTGCCGCCCGCGGCGTTCTGGGACGCGTGACTGATCGTGCAGTTCGTGCGCGATGTCGCTGCGCCCGACGACGAGCACGCTGGGGGCATGCCGAGCGCCGATGTCGCAGTGGTGGGGCATCCGGCGATCGTGCATGGTGACGGGTGTCATGCAATATTCGGTGGGGAGAGCGGTTGACCTGCAAGCCGGAAGAGGTCCGGCACGATGGAGGATCACGATGAACATCATGGATGTCGCTCGCTCTCTAGGACTTGTTGTCTCGAACGGGACGGTGACTGGCACGATTGACCAGCAGAGGGTGCTCGGAGCGCTCGTTGAGCTCACGGAGAAGGACCCGGCGCACACCGACTTGTACGCCGCTGCCGCCGAGCACGTTCGCAGCGCCCGTTCCGCTGGAATGGAACCCGACGAGGCCAACAGTCTCCATATGCGCCTTGGCGCAGAGGCGACGACCCAGCTTCGCTACCGATCCGAGATGGCTGATCTGTTCACCGACCTTGCGATCGATGTCGGACTACGACTCCACAATCAGGAACCCGTGGCGGTCGCCTGAGCGAATGAGTGCGGAACGAGCGTCAGCCAACAGGAAACTCACAGCTCGTAACGACGCCATCGCAAGCCGAGCGACCCGCTCGCGCTCCGGCATTCTGATCATCGCCGCCCGTCCTATAACACTCGGGATCAATGTCGCCACGGCGTCCCAGATGTGCGGTTCGGAGGCACTCGATAACGCCCGCCCGGTAACCCGGTTGCGCCGCACCCGCTCGCGCCGCATCGCGGCCCAAGCCGCGCACTGCACTTTCACGACTCGACCGGCCCGCGGCGCTCCGGAACGGCAATGCTCCTTCCGTGCATGTGATCCCGGTGACGCTTGGGTGGAACCGGGTGTTGCTCGGACTGTTCGGGTGGCTCGTCGGCGCGATGTTCACCCTTCGTAGTCGCACACTGCTCGGCTCGGCGTCAGGTCGGATCGGGGTTCATTTCCCAGTGGTGCGGGGAGCGCCATAGTGCCGAGAGGGTCAGGTCGCGGATGGCGATCATCTCTTTGGGGATGCGGTCGTTGAGCCTGATGAAGAGCTCGTCGTGGGAGAGGATCTCTTTGTCCCAGTCGTTGCGGTCGAGGGACATGGCGTGGAGGTAGTCGGTTTCGGAGAAGTCCTCGAGGCCTGTCCAGTCGAGGTCGTGGAAACGCGGCATCCATCCGATGGGACTTTCGAGGCCGTTGGCGTTGCCCTGGGTTCGTGCCACGATCCATTGCAGGACTCTCATGTTCTCACCGAACCCGGGCCAGACGAATCGGCCCTCGTCGTCACGCCGAAACCAGTTGACGCCGAAGATCCGCGGCGGGTTCTCGATCGAGCGACCGAACGACAGCCAGTGGTTGAAGTAGTCGGCCATGTGGTAGCCGGCGAAGGGCAGCATCGCGAACGGGTCACGGCGCACGACGCCTTGTTCGCCGAAGG
>JANOEM010000143.1:0-11578 GCA_031413195.1 Actinomycetes bacterium | reverse complement strand
GACCCGGTCGGGGATCTCGACCGGGATCCCCCAATCAACGACCGGCCGCCCGTCATTGCAGCCGGTTGCTGTGTCGCTGGCGTCGACAACAACCAACATCGTGGCACCAGCCCCGGTGCCAGCCCGGGTGTTGGTGAAGTTGTGGAACAGATCGGCGAACGCGGCGGCGCGGAGCCAGTCCACCTTCGCGAATGAGTCGGTTGGACAATCGGCTGGGACAGGTTGGGCCATTCGCTTGTTGAGGGCGTCGGTCAAGAGTTGGGAGAGTCCGGTACCGGTGACCGGGTCGAACGAGCCGCGGATGTTCCACATCCCGGTGACGTGATCGACCCAGGTTTTGACGCTGTTGTTGCGTCGTTGCCGTGTCAACCGTTCGACCCCGGCTGCTTCTTCGATCCGGCGGGTCTGACGAGTCATGACTTTGGCGAACTCGTCCGGTGTTGTCACCTTCGCCTGTGCAGCGAGCTCGGCAGATTTGCTGTCAAGTGCAGGCCGCAGGGCCGGGTCGAGACGTCGCCTGGCCCGATTCGCGACATCGACATGCTCGACACCGATCTCACCATCCGCGAGGGCGGCACCCAACTCGGGCATCGCCGTGGTGGTCTCGGCGCGTTCCAATGCTTTCGTTCCGTCGGCGAGACCGGTGCGGGTGGCGTCCGCGAAGTCTTTCTCCGGGAACGACGACAACCCGGCCAACGCCTGCATCAAGCGGAGTTCGATCGAGCGGGTCCAGCCGATCAGACGACGAACATCACCGATACCGGCGGTCAACATCTCGCGATCCGCGACGGTCAGATCGATCCCGCCGACCCTGTCGACCAGACTGTGCACCGCCGCCAACTCCATACCGACAACCATAAACAGGGGGTGTTGCAGAGTCCCGCGAGGGGAGCGGAGGGGGGTCATTGCTGGCTTCTACCGAACCGATTGAAATCGATCTATTCTGATCGAGGCTCGTCAACCTGCCGAATCGCGAAAGACCAGATCAAGCGGTACGAGACGGACTGACCAACGCCAGTGGAGGACGTCGCATGTTGGGTTCCAAGGAACAGGACGACGGTCACCCTGACTACCCGTGGTCTCGCACTGATGTCGAGCAGATGATGAGTGGTCCTGGCCGTGCGGTGTTCGAGCTCGTTCCGAATCGAGTGTTCGGGGTCATGTTCCCGCAACCTGAGTGAACCGGCGCGGGGTCACCGGCCAGGTCACCCGGGCCCCATGAGCTGAGGGCGCGTGCTCTGCAATGGCTGTCCTGTCCCCTGGTCGATCGATGGCCGGTACGAACCGCGCGCGATTTCCCACATGGCGTGGGGTGACTCGCGCAGTGTTTGCGTGGACGACCGCCCGAGCGATCGGGAACCGGCAGCTCGTATGCTGACGTCAGACGAGCTATGACTGTTGATCACGTGAACCACCGACCGGGAACCTCGACCGAATTGGGGCTTTCCCGGCGCAGGTTGCTGATCGCGGCGTTGGCCACACCGGTGGTCGCGGCATGGCTGGCATCTTGCGGTGACGGCACGAAGGCGACGGAGCCGACGGAGCCGACCAGCTCGACCGAACCGCCGGCGACAACAGATGCCCCCGCTCCGGCATTCGTTCATCCAACTGGACCGGACGACGTGGTCATCCGGTCTGGATACGTTGGTGGCTACGTTCCGGTCGGCTACGCGTTCACGTCCGTTCCGAATCTGCTCGTGTCCGGCGATGGTCGTTTGATCACACCGGGCGCAGTCGCCGAGATCTATCCGGGGCCGCTCCTGCCACCGCTGTTGGAACGCACGATCACTGAAGCGGGGATCCAGAACCTGTTGGCTCTTGCGGATGCTGCTGGCCTGCTCGCCCCACCGCCCGACTACAGCGGCGAGATCCTGGTCGCGGATGCTCCGACCACACTGGTCCTGATCAATGCCAACGGCGAAACCTTCACCCATCTCGCGCCCGCGCTGGGTTTCCGCGAAACGAACGAGAGTGACGCGCGCAAGGCCCTGTCGATGTTCGTCGACGAGCTTGCAGACATCGAGAAGGCGGCGGGGCCCGAGAACCTTGGCGAGAACGCACCGCTGGTCGCGCAGAGCTACCGGATCCAGTCCCGACCCGTCACCCAAGCGGACCTCGCTGGCTACGACCCGGCACCGAGCTTGGTTGCGTGGCCATCTGATATCGGAATCCCGCTCGCCGACGCAACCGAGTGCGCGGTCATTCCCGCAGAAAAAGCCGGCTCGCTGTTCACGGACGCGACGCAGAACACATTCTTCACGGATCCGATCACCGAACTGGTGTACCAGGTTTCGGCCGTCGCGTTGTTGCCAGGTGACGTCTGCTGAATCGCTGCCGCGTCTAGAGTCGGAGACGGGGGCCGAGCAAAGAGGAACTTTCTGTGCGCCGACTACTGGCTGTTGTTACTGTGATCTTGTCGTCGCTGGCGGTGGGGCTCAGCGTGAACTCATCGCCGGCGACGGCCGCTTTGCCCGGCGGATTCACCGATACCGCAATCCCTGCTTCGGCCGGTAACCCGCTCTCCGGGCCGACCACGATCGTCGCGCTGAACGGCGGTCGGGCGTTGGTGCTCGAGAAGTCGGGTGCCGTTCGGGTCGTACTCGCCGACGGCACACTGTGGTCGGAGGACGCCCTCAACCTGAGCGTGTGCTCCGGCGGCGAAATGGGCCTGCTCGGCGCGGCGGTGGACCCGGAGTTCCAGTCGAACGGCTACATCTATCTGTACTACACCCGAAGTGCCGGTGATTGTTCGAGTTCCTCCGGGCGAGCGAATCGGGTCAGTCGGTTCACGATGTCCGCCAACTCGGTTGTCGCAGCCTCGGAGTCGATCCTGCTCGACAACATCCCGGCGACCGGGGGCAATCACAACGGTGGCGATCTGGACGTGGGTCAAGACGGCAACCTCTACGTCGCGATCGGTGACGCGGGTAAGCACCCCCGCGGTGCGGCCGGCTCGGCGGCGCAGGACCTCAGTCTGCTGACGGGCAAGATCGTGCGGATCGATACGGCCGGCGGTGTGCCAGCGGGCAATCCTTTCGTCGGCGATCCGAACGCGATCAGTTGTGCCTTCGCCGGTCTGACGGCGCCGACGAACGGGCGCTGCCTCGAGATCTTCTCATGGGGTCTCCGCAACCCGTACCGGTTTGCGTTCGACTCCAACAGTGGTGCGACGCGGTTCTTCATCAACGATGTCGGACAGGGCACCTGGGAGGAAGTCGACGAGGGTGGCAGCGGTCGTGACTACGGCTGGAGCAGCCGTGAGGGTGCGTGTGTCAACGGTTCGTCGACCAACTGCCCGCCCCCGCCTGCTGGGGTCACCGATCCGCTCACTTCGTACTCGCATTCAGCGACAGGCTGCACCTACATCACGGCGGGCGCGTTCGTGCCCGACGGCGTGTGGCCGAAGCAGTTCGACGGGTCGTACCTGTTCGCAGACGGTGGTTGCAACAAGATCTGGCAGCGCACGAATGCAGGCGCTGTCGACTACGCGACGCCGTTCCATCAGGTGACGGGCGGCATCGTCGACATGACCTTCGTCATCCAGGGCCCCGATCCGGCCCTGTTCTACGTCACCTTCGGCAACAGTCAGATCCGCAAGATCACCTACGATGCCCCGCCGGCCACGACCTCGCCAGCGCTTGCGTACACCCCGCTCCCCACCGCCAAGCGCGCGTACGACACGCGCAACAACATCGGGGTGTCGGCGGGGAAGGTGCGCGCGAACAGCACTCGCCTCGTCTCGCTGCAGATTGCCGATCCGGCCGTCAAGGCGGCATTGGTCAACATCACGATGGACGGCCCGGTCGGGGCGGCGCATGTGGTCGCCTCACAACCCCGAACCGAGTATCCGTCGACCTCCAACGTCAATGCCGCGCCGAGCGAGATCGTTGCCAATGCATCGATAGTTCCTGTCGACCCCGACGGCAATCTGCAGATCTCGGTGTCCGGGACGACTCACGTGATCATCGACGTGATGGGCACGTTCAAGCAGGTCGATGCTGCCCAGCCCGGCGGTCGATACACGGCTCTCGCTCCCCAACGGCTGATCGACACCCGTGAACCGGCATCGACCTCCAACGACTTCACGCGGGTCGCAGCCGGATCTGCTTCGACTGTCACCACTCGCGTGACCGGACGTCTCGGAACACCGAGCACTGTCACCGCTGTCGCTTTGATCGTGACGGGCGTGTCCGCGGCTGCCTCCAATCCCGGCTTCGTCACGGTTTTCCCCCGTGGCGGCACGCTTCCGTCGTCGTCAAACCTCAACGTCAACGGCAAGGGTGACATCCGCCCCAATCTGGTGGTGGTGCCGGTCGGTGCGAACGGCGCGGTCGACGCATATCTGTACGGCACTGACGACATCGTGATCGACGTCGCCGGATACTTCGCCGAAGCCTCGACCGGTGCCGGGTTGTACCACATGATCGCACCGAGCCGGCAGGTCGACAGCCGATCATCGCTCGGGTTCGGAACCATTCCGACCAACAACTTCGGGATGTTCAACCCGGCCGGGGCGGTGCCGCCGGCCGCCGTCGCGATCTCGCAGAACGTCACGGTCACCAACCCTCGTGGCGCGGGATTCATCACCGCGTGGCCGGGCTACACGCCACTGAACCTCGCGAGTAACGCGAACAGCAGCGGCCCGAACCAGGATCGCGCTGCACTGACCCTCACCCAGCGCGGCGGAGGCGGGTTCATCTTCTACTACTCCTCCAGTGGTACCGACCTCGTCGTCGACGTCACGGGGTACTTCGACTGAGCCGGCGCGGCAGATGGGTAACCTGCGGACGTGACGCGGCTCCGAATTGCACTTGCCCAGATCAACCCGACCGTTGGCGATCTGAAGGGCAACTTCTCCAAGATCGCGGACTTCTACGATCAGGCCGATGCTGCCGGTTGCGACATCGTTGCGTTTCCCGAGTTGGCCATCACCGGCTACCCACCCGAGGACCTGGTCCTCAAGCCCGGTTTCGTCAGTGACAACAAGGACATCCTGGCGACGATCGCCGCCAGAACTCGCAGATGCGTGGCGGTGGTCGGGTTCGTCGACAGCGACCGCGACCTGTACAACGCGGCTGCAGTGTGTGCGAACGGCGAGATGCTCGGAACGTACCGCAAGCGGTTGCTCCCCAACTACGCGGTCTTCGACGAGGCCCGCTACTTCACCCCGGGCCACGAGAGCGATGCGCTCGAGCTGTACTTGATCGGTGGCGTGAAGGTGGGCATCAGCATTTGTGAGGACATTTGGAGCCCGATCGGTCCGTTGGCGACCCAGGCGGCAGGCGGCGCTGAGCTCAACATCAACATCAACGGCTCGCCGTACCACGCCGGCAAAGTCGTCGGCCGTGAGCGCATGCTGGCCACCCGCGCCGCGGACGCGAGTTGTGCCCTGGTCTACGTCAATCAAGTCTGCGGCCAGGACGAGTTGGTGTTCGATGGCGCATCGATGGTCTTCGACGCCGAGGGCAACCTGCTCGCCCGCGCGGCGCAGTTCCGCGAGCAACTGCTGATCGTCGAAATCGACATCGATCCCGTGTACCGCAAGCGTCTGCTCGACCCGCGTGGACGCGAGACCGACACGCTGCTGCCGGTCGTGAGGGTCGGCGACGAACCCCGCTATCAGCCGGTCCGCCACGAGCAGTTGCCGAGCGCTCCGCTGGTGACACCACTGCTCGAACCGGTTGCCGAGTTGTACGAAGCGTTGGTCCTCGGGACTCGTGATTACGTGGTCAAGAACCGTTTCACCGATGTAGTGGTCGGCCTGTCCGGCGGGATCGATTCGACCATCGTTGCCTGCATTGCAGTCGATGCGTTGGGAAAGGATCACGTCCATGGCGTGTCGATGCCGTCTCGTTACAGCAGCGACGGTTCCAAGGACGATGCGCTGGCGTTGGCCGAGAATCTCGGGATCGACTACCGGACCGTCGCGATCGAGCCTGCGTTCGCGTCGTACCTCGACATGCTCGCGCCGTCGTTCGCTGACAACCCGGCCGACCTGACCGAGGAGAACCTGCAGAGCCGCATCCGCGGCACGACGCTGATGGCACTTTCCAACAAGTTCGGTTGGATGGTGTTGACCACCGGCAACAAGAGCGAGATGGCTGTCGGCTACTTCACGATCTACGGCGACAGCGTCGGCGGTTACGGTGTGATCAAGGACGTCTTGAAGACACGGGTCTACGACCTGTGCCGCTACTTCAACCAGCGCGAGGGCCGCGAGATCATCCCCGAAGCAGTCATCACCAAACCGCCATCGGCCGAACTGCGTCCCGATCAACGCGACGATCAGTCCCTGCCTCCGTACGAGGTGCTCGATCCGATCCTGCAGATGTACGTCGAGGACGATCGCACCGTCGCCGAGATGATCGCCGCCGGCCACGACGAAGCACTCGTTCGTCGCATCGTTCGACTGGTGGACATCAACGAGTACAAGCGCCGCCAATGCCCGCCAGGTGTGCGGGTCAGCGTCAAGGCGTTCGGCAAGGACCGCCGCCTGCCGATCACCAGCGGCTACGCCGGCTGACCCGGCTGACCCGGCTGACTGGGCTGCCCTGGCTGACCCGAACGACCGGGCGCCGCGTCGCGGACGCAGCGGTATCGCCACTGGCAGCCAAAGCTGACCGCGGCACAGGATGCGCCGAGTACGGCGACGAGCCACATCCCATGGCTGCTGTATGCAGCCGTGGCCGATGGCGCCATGAGGGCTCGACCGAGCGTGGCTGCGCCGACCATGAATCCGAGGCCGGTCGAGGGTCGATCGGGGACCAGGTTGCTTGCGAGCGACAGCGTTGCCACGATCGAGAACTCAAATGCGCATACCCAGACGGCCAGGACGAGCAGTCCGAGGACGAGGTTGGTGTTGAACGGCACGAGCAGCAGCGCTGCTGGCACGATCGACATTGCTCCGAACATCGTCGATCGCTGCTTGCCCCAGGCATCCGCGAATCGAACGGTTGTCGCTGCGGCGATCAACTCCACCCCGCCCAGCGCGAACACCGTGACGGCCAGATCGGTGTCGCTGAAACCGAAGTCGTTCTGAAGCCATTTGCCGAACGTGACGAAAACACTCTGGGCGGAAGCGGTCAGCGCGATGGTTGCGATGATCACCAGCCAGCCTGCACCGAGTCGTGGACCTGAGCTCCGGCGGAACGTCGAGCGGGGCACTGACTCCTGGATCGGTACTCCGGGTCGGGGAAGTCTCCCGCGAAGGATCGCGGTCAAGACAACGATCGCAACGATCGCAAGCACGTAACCCCACCGCCACGATGTCAAACCTGTCAGGAGACCCATCAGGACGACTCCGATGAACAGGCTGCCTGCCCATGCCGTCTCGGTCAGCCCGACGACGCGGCCCATCTGGGCGTACGGCACTCGGTCGGTGATCCAGGCAATGATGCCCAGGTCGAAGACCACTTTTGAGATGGTCATCACCGCCAGTCCTGCCGCAAACTGGATAGCCGTACTGGCCGTCGCGCTGACCGAGGCTCCCGCGGCGATTCCCAACAACCCCGTCGTGACAGCCGTGCGACGATTCAGCCTCCCAGTGAAACGCGCGACCACTGGTCCGCTCAGCCCAACCAGTTCGCCGACTGCAATCGCAGCGCCGAGGGTGGTGAGGCTGACATCGAGACCGCTCGCGATCGTTGCGATGAACGGAGGTGCGAACCTCACCGCACTGTTTGCGCCGACCTTTGCGGCGGTGATCGGCACGATCGCCCGGCGAACCTCGCCATCGTAGGAATCATCGAGCCGACTGGTGAACACGACCGATCAATCTACGCAGTCAATCTACGCAGTCGATCTGGGAAGGCCTGCCTGGCCGATAACCTCTTGAACCCGTGGCCTTGATCGTTCAGAAATTCGGCGGGACATCCGTCGCTGACCCTGACCGGATGCGTGCGGTCGCCGAGCATGTCGCCTTCACCAAGCGCCACGGTAACGAGGTCGTGGTCGTCGTCAGCGCGATGGGCAAGACGACCGACAACCTGATCTCGCTCGCCACCCAGGTGTCCAGCACCAGGTCGGGTCGCGAGATGGACATGTTGCTCACCACCGGCGAACGGATGTCGGCGGCGCTCGTATGCATGGCCCTGCACGAACTGGGTGTCGAGGCAATCAGCTTCACCGGCAGCCAGGTCGGCATCATCACCGACAACGTTCACGGCAAGGCCAAGATCCTCGAGGTCAAAGGCGACCGGGTCCGGGCAGCGCTGGCCGAGGGCAAGGTATGTGTGATCGCCGGTTTCCAGGGCGTCAGCACCGACAAGGAGATCACGACCCTCGGTCGCGGCGCCAGTGACCTGACTGCCTCTGCACTCGCCAAGGCTCTCGACGCGGATGCGTGCGAGATCTACACCGATGTCACCGGCGTCTTCACTGCTGACCCGCGGATCGTTCCCCAAGCCCGCAAGCTGTCTCATGTCAATTTCGACGAGATGCTCGAGATGGCAGGGGCCGGCAGCAAGGTTCTCGCACTACGCAGTGTCGAGTTCGCTCGCAACCACAATGTTCCCCTCCACGTGCGGTCCAGTTTCACCTGGGAGCCTGGCACGTGGGTCTCTGCCAAGGAGCCAAGTATGGAAGAGCCCATCATCTCCGGTGTGGTCACCGACACCAGCGACGCCAAGGTCACGATCTTCGGTGTCCCCGATCGCCCGGGCATCTCGGCGTGGCTGTTCGAACCGCTCGCGGCCGCGAACGTCAACGTCGACATGATCGTCCAGAACACATCCAAGGACGGCACGACCGACATCAGTTTCACGATGCCGAAGGCCGACATGGGCGTTGCCGAAGCGATCGTCGCTCGGGTCGCCGCCGAGATCGGCGCTGCTGGGGTGAACCACGATGCGAACATCTCCAAGATCAGTCTTGTCGGCGCGGGAATGAAGACAAGTCCGGGCATCGCCGCGAAGATGTTCCGAGTTCTCGCCGATGAGAACGTCAACATCGAAATGATCTCCACCAGCACGATCCGGATCAGCGTGGTCTGTGCAGCCTCGGATCTGGAACGGGCGGCACGCAGCCTGCACACGGCGTTCGGGCTGGACAGTGGGCAGTCCTACGCTGCGCCCCTTCCCGAGCGCAAGTGAGTCCCGCAACGCAAGTGATCGTTCGCGAGCCCGTTCCCGCCGGCGGGTCGACACCTGACAGACTCCTCTGATGGCCCGCCGACCCCAACTCGTTCCGTGGAAGACGGCCGGCCGTGTCAGCGAGGATCAGGCGTCCGCTGACGATGTGGTGCGCGAGATCGGCTGGGTCTTCAACAACGAGACCGGCGATTCACTCGACCTGAAAGAGTTCACCAGCACCGGCGACCACGAGATCATGGCGTACCTGCAGGCATTCGGCTTGCAGACCGAAGATCTGCTCGGTCACACTCTGGTCGAGATCGGGTGCGGCATCGGTCGGATGACCAGTGGGTTCAGCAAGGTGTTCGGCCAGGTGATCGCCTGCGATCTCGATGCAGCGTTTCTCGAACGCTGTCGCCAGACCGTCGCCCAGTTCGGCGTGGTCGAGCGTCTCCGGACTATCCACGTTGCAGACGGCCGCACCCTGGAGGTCGCGGACAACGAAGCCGACCTCACCTTCAGCTACATCACGTTGCAGCACTGCCAACGTGACGATGCCCTCTCGCTGGTAGCCGAAGCCGCCCGGGTGACCAAGCCCGGTGGTTTCGTTGCGCTCAACTTCCGCACATGGACCGCGATCGATGCCTTGTTGTGGCCTCTCGGCAAGATCACGCGTGCGCTGTGGCGGGTCCCCAAGTTCGGTCCGTGGCTGGCCAAGCGCCGGCTCGCGTCGCGCATCGGCTGGCAGGCGAACCGTTTGTCCCCTGACGATGTTTCCGCCCATCTCGACACTCTGGAGCAGCGATTTGCGAGCCGTGTCGTCTTTCACTCGCCCGATCGCAACATGAAGCCGCGCAGCGACGCCGAGCTTCGGACGTTCGAGGGTGTCAACCGGAGCCATTGGTGGTTGGTGGCAGAACGCCTCTGACGAACAAATCCCCGGTTTCACCAGTCGCTCCACCGTTAGCCTTGACGTCATGAGAATCGGAGTCGTCGGAGCCACAGGTCAAGTCGGAGGCGTGATGCGCGCCCTTCTCGCCGAGCGAAACTTTCCCATCACCGAACTTCGGTTTTTCGCGTCGGCTCGCTCTGCCGGGACGACGTTGCCGTGGGGCGACGGGGAGATCACCGTCGAGGATGCATCGTTGGCAGATCCGACCGGGCTCGACATTGCGCTGTTCTCGTCTGGGGCAACCTCGTCGAAGTCACTCGCCCCCAAGTTCGCGGCCGCCGGCGTGATGGTCATCGACAACTCCTCGGCATTCCGGATGGACCCCGACGTCCCGTTGATCGTCAGCGAAGTCAATGGCGACGAGATCCGTAACGCCCGCAAAGGAATCATCGCCAACCCCAATTGCACCACGATGGCGGCCATGCCGGTTCTCAAGCCACTGCACGACGAAGCCGGCCTGATCCGTCTGGTTGCCAGTACGTACCAGGCCGTGAGCGGTGGCGGCCTTGCCGGCGTCGACGAATTGGACAAGCAGGCCCGCGAGACAGTCGACCAGGCTCGTGAGTTCACGTACAGCGGCACCGCCGTGGCGATGCCGACCCCTTCGAAGTTCGCCAAGCCGATCGCATTCAACGTCTTGCCGTTGGCAGGCAAGATCGTCGACGACGGATCGTTCGAGACCGACGAAGAGCAGAAGTTGCGGTACGAGAGCCGCAAGATCCTGGCCATCCCCGACCTCCGCGTGAGTGGGACCTGTGTTCGTGTGCCCGTGTTCACCGGGCACAGCATCAGCATCAACGCCGAGTTCGCGCGAGCGATCGGCGTAGCCCGGGCAACCGAACTGCTCGCTCTCGCACCCGGTGTCCAATTGCTCGACGTCCCGACTCCGCTCGAAGCTGCCGGGCAGGACCCTTGCTACGTGGGTCGAATCCGGGTGGACGACGGCGTCGAAGGTGGTCGCGGCCTGGCATTGTTCCTGAGCAACGACAACCTCCGCAAGGGTGCCGCCCTCAACGCAATTCAGATCGCTGAGCTTCTCGTTCCCTGATCCAGCCGCCGTAGAGTTCCCCCGTGCAGCCGTGGGAGATGGTGGGTCGGAGCACCGAGATCTCGCTCGGGAAATCGGTGCTCGATGCTGGTCGGGGAGTTGTCATCGTCGGACCTGCGGGCGTCGGTAAGACCCGTCTCGCTCACGAACTGACATCTCGGCGCGAGCAGAACTCGCGGGTCGTTCGGTTGATCGCGAGCCGGGTGACCACCGACATTCCGCTCGCCGTTTTCGTGCCGTTGCTGCCCCCCGACATCTGGCAGTTGTCCATCGACGGCAGTTCCGACGGCAGCCTGCCCAACCGCCATGCAATCGCGCCGCTCGTCCTCGGCGCCTTTCAGGCGATAACGGCCAACGTGACCGACGCTCCGATGTTGCTCGTCGTCGACGATGCACAGTGGCTCGATCCGGCCAGCGCGACGCTCTTGCTGCAGTTGGCCGTGTCCGGCGGGGTCCAGGTGATCACCACCGTGCGCTCGGGCGAGACCACTCCCGATCCGGTCCGCCGAT
>JANOEM010000142.1:0-8573 GCA_031413195.1 Actinomycetes bacterium | reverse complement strand
CGCCGCGCCCTGGTCGGCTGAGATGGCCTTCCTGCGCCGTCGAAGCGCGACTGGTGATGCTCGAGAGTCCGCCCCGGACACCTCCATCGTGCGAATCGCCGACGCCGCGCCGCGGCAGCGACTGAAGGTCGAGGGCCAGGTCATCCGGATGCGGGCACGCCCGACGAGCGGGCAGCCCTCATTGGTGGTCACCATCAGCGACGGCAGTGGGTCTGTCACCACCGTGTGGACCGGGAGGCGCTCCATCGGCGGGGTCACTCTCGGCCGCCGGCTGATCATCGAAGGTGTAGCCAGGATTGTCGGGGAGCAGCTCGAGTTCACCAATCCGGCGTACACCCTGCTCGCGTGATGGGCTGGTGTGATGGGCTGGCGTGATGGGCTGGAGTGATCGGCTGGAGTGATGGGCTTGCCTCGTGGATTCGCCTGGATGTCAGCCGACGGACCAGATGAACATCGATGCCGTGCCATCGACTGACGGGGTGATCATCGCCTGGCCGTCGGGGCTGAATGCGATGTGGTTGACGACCTGTTGCACCTCGGCGATCAGGGATCCGTCCTCGGCGTTCCAGATGTGGCCGACGTAGTCCTCGCTCAGGGTGACGATCGCTGTTCCGTCGGGCGTGAACATCGCGATCTTCACGGATGCATCGTGGGGCATCGAGTAGACCCAATCTCCGGTTATCGCGTCCCACACGTCGGCCGAGCCATCATCGCTGGCGGTCACGACTCGCGTTCCGTCGGGGTTGAAGAACGCGTCGTTGATGGTGCCGACGTGACCGAACATGGTCGCCAGGAGCTCGCCGGTCGATCCGTCCCAGACTCGGGCCACGTTGTCTGCGCCGGCGGTGACGATCGAGGCTCCGTCAGGGCTGAACCGAGCCGACTCGACCTCGGCGGTGTGATCGGCAAGAGTCGCGATCAGCTCGCCGGTCTCGGCGCTCCACAGTTTTGCGGTGTTGTCGAGGCTGGCCGTGACGACGGTCGAGCCATCCGGGCTGAAATGCGCCATGAAGACGAAGCTCTCGTGGGGCAGGGTGTACAACTCGGTGCCGTCGGACACATCCCAGATCCTCGCTGTTCCGTCGTCGCTTGCTGTGACGATTCGACTCGAGTCGCCGTTGAACTCGGCCGTGTTGATTCCGAAGTACTCGTTGCTCAGGTCGTGCTCGAGAATTGCAAGGACCTCTCCGCTGTACGGGTCCCAGATGCGTGCGGTGCCATCGGAACTTGCGGTGACGAGCTGGGACCCGCTTGGATTGAAGGCCACCCAATCGACATCATCGGTGTGTTCGGTGAGGTTCCAGAGAGTCTCACCGGTTGCAACGTCCCAGACCCTCGCCGTGTGATCCGTTGATCCACTCGCGACCATCGTGCCGTCGGGGCTGAAGACGGCCGCGACCACCGGGCTGGTGTGTCCTTCCAGTGACTTCAGGAGCTCGCCGGCTTGTCCAGCCGGGAGCACCGTGCCGGTGGGGTCCGTTTCAGCCGTTGTCTCTGCCGTTGTCTCTGCCGTTGTTTCTGCCGTTGCGCTGTCGTCGGGAGCCTCGCCCGATTCGGCCGCCGAATCGTTCGATCCGTCGGACCGCGCGATCAGCGCCCACGCCCCGCCTGCAACAGCCAGCACCGCGACGATGCCGGCAATCAGGGCAAGCCTTCGTTTGCTCTCCGTGGATGGGCGCGGCGCGGGTTTCGGCTCAATCGGAGGTGGTGCCGGCGGCGCCGGGGGAAGGAACTGGGTCACCGGCGACGGAACCGGCTGAACGAGCAGCGCCGGTGCCGGTTGATCCAGGCCGGATGTTGCCGGAGGTGCGAGGCGAACCTGTTGTGGCGCAGTGCCGGGGCTCGCCGGCTGTGTCACGGGTCGGGTCGCCGTCATGGTGTCGGGCTCGCCGTGGTGCGCAGCGAGCGCTGCACCGAGCGCGACGGCCGCTTTCGGATCGCCGCGACGACTGATCACCGTGTCCGGAAAGGCCGCCGCCACAAGTGCGGCGACGATCGGCGAACGGCTCGCTCCGCCGACGAGCACGATTGCCGAGAGATCCGACGGGCTCAACCCAGCTTCGACGATGCAGCGCTCGGTCAGAGTGATCGTCTCCGCCACGTACGGGCGAGCGATTGTCTCGAAGTCGGCACGAGTCAGCCGAACCTGCACCAATCCGGCCGGCAATGCCACGAAGACATCGACGTAGGGATTCGACGACAAAGCCTCTTTCGCTTTTCGCGCCTCGTTACGTAATGCGATGCGAACGCGCTGCCACGTCGCTTCGTCACCGACTTGGATCGAGTCCCAGACCGCAGGCTCCAGTTGTTCACCGATCAAGTTCATGATCAGTTCGTCGAAGAGTTCGCCGCCGATGTTCTGGTCGCCCGAGGTCTGCCCGACGACGGTGAAGTCGCCGCCGCGCAGCACTGCGCAATCAAACGTTCCGCCGCCGAGGTCGTAGATGGCGATGTGCTGTCCGTTGTCGAGGCCGACGTCTGCGGCGTGCGCCACAGCAGCGGCGGTTGGCTCGGAAACGAGGACCACGTTCTCCAGACCGGCTTTGACTGCGGCCTCAACGAAACGTTGTCGCAGTGGCTGGTTCCACGAGGCGGGATGGGTGAGCCGTACCTCTCTCGGCGCTGATCCGATCTGCTCGATGACATCGGCTGCGGTCGCTCTCAGGAACGCGGCAACGAGGGTCTGGACCTGATGAGGCCGACCGTCGAGGATGATCGGTGATGCGCTGCCGAGGCGGCCCTTCATCGCGCGGAGCGCGTTGCCGGGATGGCTGACCGCCAAGGCTTCGGCAGAGTGGCCGAAGACCATCTCACCTCCGGGCAACACGACGATCATCGAGGGGACGCGGCGCTCGCCTTTGATCTCGACGACTTCCGGGTTGCGATCATCCACGGCGGCAGCGGCCACGGTGTAGCTAGTCCCAAAATCAATGGCAAGAATCCACGAAGACGCCACGCGCACCCCCTGCATCGACGCCATCAGACCCTACCCGCCAGAACTTGCCTGCCAGAACTTGCCCGCCTGAACGCGCTTCAGAACTTGCCGGCAGGACCGAACGATCAGTTCACCGCCGGTGGCCGCGGCGAGCGACATCAGACGTTGATCTCGCCGGCAAATTCCCCCAGTCGGAGCTCGCCAGCACGGGTCTGACCGCCGGATGCCATGAAGGTCTGCATCGCGGCTCGCGTGTCGGCGTGGGCGAGGGTGGCTTGGAAGGCAGCGCTCTCGGCGCGCAGGTCGTCGGCGACCCCTGACTCTGCCTGGAGCACTGATGCCTTGGCCGCAGCGACGGCGTGCGCGGGAAAGCCGGCGATTCTTGTTGCCAGGCGGTCGACGTGGGGCCAGAGGGCCTCGGCGTCGAGGCATCGGTTGACCCAGCCCCACTGCTCGGCGAGTTCTGCGTCCACGTCGTCGCAGCCGAGGACGACCTCCAAAGCCCTCGATCGGCCGATCAGTCGTGGCAGGCGCACTGTTCCGGAACCGCCCGGGATGATCCCGAGCGCGACCTCGGGCTGGTTGAAAACGGCCCGCCCCCGCAGAGCGAAACGCATGTCGCAGCTGAGCGCGAGTTCGCTGCCCCCTCCGCCGACTCGCCCTTCGATCACGGCGATGACGGCCTTCGGCATCGTGCGCAGGTGCTCACACATGACGTGGAACGGGTTGGGCTGAGTTGGATCCGCCCGGCCACCGTCGGTCGGGAACTGCAGGATCAGGCCGACGTCGAAGTGAGCGATGAAGAACTCGGGATTCGCAGATGACAACACGACGACCCGAACGGCGTCGTCCGCCGCCAGCGTTGCAGCCAGGCCGGCTAACTCGACGAACATCGAGCCGTCGAGCAGGTTGATCTCGCCGTTGTCGATGACCACCCGGGCAATGCCTTCTGCCAGGGTCACCCGCAGAGTGCGGAAGTCGCCGTAGGTCATGATCGAGGCATCAGAGCAGCGCCTTGAGCAGGTCGCGGGTGCGAACAACTTCGTCGGGATTGCCACCGAACTCGGCGGCGTTGAAATCGGTGACACCGATGTCGGCGAGGGCCATGATTCGATCGCCGACCTCGGCCTCCGAGCCGATGATGGCGATCTCGGCCGGCCCGGCGACCCCCTCCTTGTCGAGCATCGCCCGGTAACTCGGGAGTTGGCCGTACATCTTGAACACAGCCGCGGCGCGCTCGATCGCTGCATTGCGATCGTCGGTGACGCACACTGGCAGCGTCGCGATCACTCTCGGGGTCGGGCGTCCGGCCGCTTCGGCGGCGGCAGCCAGCGTCGGCACGATGTGGTCGCGCAGGGTCGACGGCCCTGTGCACCAGGTGATCGTTCCGTCCGCGAGCGCCCCGGTGACCCGCAGCATCTGTTCCCCGAGTGCTGCCACGAACACCCCGGGACGCGACGATCCGGGGATCGACACGCCGATGTGAACCTTGTAGTTGTCGCCGTCGAACCCGACAGGATTGCCCTCGACAAGCGGCATCAAGACACTCAGGTACTCGCGCAGGTGACGCACTGGCTTCTCATACGACATGCCGAGCAGGTTCTCGATCACGATCTTGTGGCTCAGCCCGATACCGAGCGCGAGGCGCCCGTTCGATGCCGCATTCGCAGTGAGGGCTTGCTGGGCCAGCATCATCGGGTGTCGCGGATAGGTGGGCACGACAGCAGTTCCCAACTCGATTCGGGGCACTTCGCGGCCGACAACGGCAAGAGCGGTGATGGCGTCGTGGCCGAAGACCTGCGGAACCCAGAATCCGGCGAAGCCCTCGGCTTCGACAATGCGTGCCTCGGCGACGATCTGGTCGATCGTGCCGGCATTCGTGCTCCCGCTGAAGATCCCAATGCGCATCCCCGAACCGTAGACCTTGGCACCAGGCCCGAGTCGGGTCGTGGGAGCGGGGGATCCGTCTCGCTTACAGGCGTTGCCCCGCTGCATAGTTCAGTCGATGGCGCACTGTTCCGTTCTCTCGCCACTTCGTGACG
Source organism: Actinomycetes bacterium (assembly GCA_031413195.1). Taxonomy (GTDB): domain Bacteria; phylum Actinomycetota; class Acidimicrobiia; order Acidimicrobiales; family Ilumatobacteraceae; genus WLMZ01. Next base: position 3,596 of record JANOEM010000142.1, on the reverse strand, counting down.
GCCGGGGAACCGTCGGAGCCATCGGTCCGGCGACCGTTGTCGTAGTGCTCCTCGTAGTGCACCGAGCCGTTCGCGTAGTAGCCGCGAACGGCCGGTACGTTCGGGCTTGGATCGTGGAGCTTGCCGTTGGTGTAGTACAGGTCGTACTTGACCTGTCCGTTGCTGCGGAATCTCCGGTAGGCGGGATGCAGCCGGCCGGGGTTGGTGAGCTGTCCCTGTTGGTACCACGCGACGTAGCAGACGACGCCATTCATCGAGCGGCGAACCCGACCGGTGAAGTCCGACGGGATGTCCTTCTCGTCCTCTACGTCCAGTGTCGTCACGACTTTGAACGACATCGAGTTGGGGATCAGGTCGATCAATTCCATGCACGTGATGTATCGCCACGCGGCGAGTGCACCTTGAACGGAATTGGTCAGCCGTTTTGGCTGGCAGGGCTTGCGACGTCAGACCGCGAGGAGGTCGCGGGCGCCCGTGTCGCTCGACGGGTGCCGCAGCTTGCTCATCGCTCGAGCTTCGATCTGACGAATTCGCTCGCGAGTGAGGTTGAAATGCTCGCCGACTTCTTCGAGCGTGCGTGGCTCACCGCGATCAAGACCGAACCGAAGCTTGAGGATCTCTCGCTCGCGCTCGTCGAGCGGTGCCAGCAGACGCGAGATCTCGTCTGGCAGCAGCGCAGTGGCAGCAACTTCGAACGGCGACTCGGCCGAACGGTCCTCGACCACATCGCCCAGTTCGGCATCACCGTCTTCGCGCAGCGGCTCACTGAGCGACAACGGCTCGGCAGCAAAGCGCAGTGCTTCGGTCACTTTGTCTTCGGGCATCTCGACTTCGCGAGAGAGTTCGGCAAGAGTCGCCGGTCGGCCGTACTTGAGTTCGAGCCGGCTGCGGGCCTTTTGTAGCCGGGCGAGCGTGTCGCCGGCATGGACGGGCAGACGGATCGTGCGCCCCGTGTTGGCAATTCCGCGCGTGATGGCCTGGCGGATCCACCACGTTGCGTAGGTGGAGAACTTGAAGCCCTTGCGCCAGTCGAACTTCTCGACCGCGTGCATCAACCCGAGGTTGCCCTCTTGGATCAGGTCGAGCAGCGGCAGACCCGACGCCTGGTACTTCTTCGCGATCGACACGACGAGGCGAAGGTTGGACTGCACGAATGCTCGCTCGGCGTCCTCACCCTCTTTGGCGGCGCGGCGGTACTCGCGCTTTTTGGCAGCAGTGATGTCTTTGCCGGCCGAGTCGAGATCGGCGATTGCCGCCTTGCCCGATTCGATCAGTTTCGCCAGCCGTACCTCATCGTCTTTGGTGAGGAGGGTGTACTGACCGATATCGGACAGATACAGACGAACCAGATCCTCTTCATCGCGATCCACGCGATCTTTGGCCACGGCTGCTCCTCGAGGTTTGAGTCGGCGCCATCGATGCGGAATCCGCATATCCGGCGGGGCGATGTGGTAACGATACCCACCAGGTCAACCCCCTCACACAGGCGACGGTCATTTCAGGTGATCATCGCTGTTTGAGATAGGGATCAATCTGCTATCTCGACCGCCGCGAGTTCGTGGCCAGAACACGAGGAGACCTTTATGGGCGACGACATCCAACTCGCGATCGTCACGCTGCGCTTCAATGCCTCCGATCCGGACGCGTTGCTTGCGGTGCTCAGCAAGTACGTCGTGATGACTCGGATGCAGGACGGCTGCCGGAACATCGATCTGTGCGCGTCGGTCACCCAGCCGGGCCGGTACCTGCTGATCCAGAAGTGGGAAACTCCCGCTGCCCAGCGCGCCCACTTCGACAGCGCCGTGATGATCGAGATGGCCACATCGTGCGATGGCCTCTTGGCCTCTGCTCCAGACATCGACTTGTGGGACGGACCCAGCGCCCACGATCTCGCCTGAATCCACGCAAGCCATCTCGCATGGAATCAGCGCGACGTCTCTTTGGTCGAGCAGTTCGGTAACGTCACATCAAGAGCGGACGACCGTGGTCCGCGACTCGACAAGGAGCTCGCAATGGCGAACCCAATTCTCAACGACAAGGCAATCAAGGAGGCCAACGCCGCAGGCGCTGCTGCCGGCGCATGGGGCCCTCCGCAAACACGTAGTACGCCGATTCCCGGAGTGCCGATCACGGACGGCCCGATCAGCGACTGGCACGGCAAGACGATGACAGTCGAAGGCACCACGACCGCAACCGGCGTGTTGTTCATCGTGTTGCTCGCCGCAGCAACCGTGGGCTGGAACGCTGTCGAGAGCCAGGACAACGTCGTCACCAAGTTCCCCACCTGGACCCTTGCCGGCATCCTCGTCGGCTTCGGCTGCGTCATCGCCTTGCGATTCAAGCCGCAGCTGGCCAAGCCGCTCGGCCTCCTCTACGCCCTCGCCCAGGGTTTGGTGGTCGGAGCGATCTCGAAGGCATACGAGACCTACCAGAGTGGCATCGTTCTCCAAGCAGTCGGCGCCACGATCGGCGTGTTCGCCGTGATGCTGTTCCTCTACCGCACCAAGATCCTCAAGGTCACAGACCGGATGCGGCGAATCGTGATCGGCGCGACGCTCGGCATCATGGTGTTCTATGGCATCTCATTGTTGATCAGCCTCTTCGGCGGCAATGTCAGCTTCCTCAGCAGCAGCAGCCCGCTCAGCATCGGATTCAGCTTCCTGGTCGCCGGCCTTGCTGCGTTCAACCTTGCGCTCGACTTCGACTTCATCGACAAGGGCACCGAGCAAGGGCTGCCCAAGCAGATGGAATGGGTCGCGGCTGTCGGCCTTCTCGTCACGATCGTGTGGCTCTACATGGAGCTCCTCCGCTTGCTGTCCAAGCTCCGCAACTGAGCTTGTAGACGGGCTAGACCAAAACTTCTTCCGGAACGGAAGCCGGCGCTGGACCGGCTTCCATCTCGGGCTCCGGCAGGCGGGCCTCGCCCTCGATGTCGATGGTGGGAAGCAGCCGATCGAGCCAGCCAGGAAGCCACCAGTTGGCGTTGCCCATCAGCTTCATCGTCGCCGGGACCAGGACCATTCGAACGATTGTGGCGTCGATGAAAATCGCCGTCGCCAGCCCGAGGCCCATCATCTTGATGACGGGGTCCTCACCGAGCACGAAGCCGAGGAATACCGAGATCATGATCAACGCGGCCGAGGTGATGACCCGTGCCGTGCTGGCGATGCCGTGGATCACCGACGAGTCGTTATCGCCCGTGATCAGGTACTCCTCACGCACGCGTGACAACAGGAACACCTCGTAGTCCATCGACAGGCCGAACAGGATCGCGAACATGAACATCGGGATGAAGGCAACGACCGGAAGCTGCTCAAGAATTTCACGGCTCGGCGCGCCCATCGGGACACGGCCAAGTAACCGGACGCCGCTCTCGGCAAGCTCCTGCGCGCGGCATCTTGCGTTGGCCACGCCGCCTCGTATCCTTCGCCCATGTCCCGACATCTGAGAATCGCCCTCGTCGCGCTGTTGCTCGCCACGCTCCCGCTCAGGTCCGCCGACGTCGCGCCTGGCGCGAATGACAAGAAGCAAAATTCCCTCATCGACCCGCCCGAGGTGGCCATCCGCAAGTTCACCGTCGCGCCCGGGCTGAAGGT
>JANOEM010000141.1:0-2358 GCA_031413195.1 Actinomycetes bacterium | reverse complement strand
ACGCATGCCTGGTTGATGCCTTCACCCGCCTCGGCGAAGCGTCCGGTCAAGCCCGTTGGACCAATGCCGCGGTCGAGGTCGCCGACACCCTGCTCGACCACTTCTGGGATACCGACGGCGGTGGCGTGTTCACAACCGCCGACGATGGCGAAGCGCTGATCGTTCGCCAAAAGGACCTCGCCGACAACGCGACGCCTTCTGCGAACTCTGTCACCGCAGTTGCCCTGTACCGGCTTGCCGCACTCACCGGAGAAGCCCGCTTCGCCAACCACGCAGACCGAACGATGCAGCTGATCGCCACCGTGATGTCCAAGGCCCCGACGGCATGCGGCAACGCGATGGCCGCGGTTGACATGCGCCATCACGGCATCTCCGAGATCTTGATCACCGGCGATCGGCCTGACCTCGTCGCCGAGACACAGCGCCGATGGTTGCCGAACGCAGTCATCGCGTGGGGCGAACCGTTCGATTCACCACTGTGGGTCGACCGACCTGACGGATTCGTATACGTCTGCCAGAACTTTGCGTGTCAGCTGCCCGTTTCGACAACCGAAGATCTGGCAGAGTTACTTTCGAGGGTGTAACGATCATTTCCGATCGGCACACCTCAACGAGCAGGCCACCGGGCCGTGCCTCCAGGAGGAACACCATGCACATGTCATCGAAGTACACGTCATCGAAACTGCGGAGCTCGGTCATCACGATCGGAGTGGCTGCACTCCTCGGTCTGTCGGCATGCGGCAGCGACGAGAAGAGTTCTTCGTCGGACAAGACGGAAACCACTGACGAACAATCGTCGGAAGGAACCGAGTCTGTTGACAACACCCTTCCCGACGTCAGCGCCCCGGCCGGAGGTGTTGGCAACCTGAGCAGCGAGTGCCTCGGCTACTTCAACCTCTTCTCCGCTGCGTTTGCCGGTGATGCATCGGGAGTCGGCGACATCGACGAGGCGATCGAGTCGCTGCAGTCCCAGGTTCCCGACGAACTCAAGGGCGATGTCGAAAAGGTCGCTACGTTCTTCGCGAAGCTGCTCGAGGTGTCGGAGAAGTACGAGGGCAATCCAACCGCCGCATACTCGGACCCCGAACTGCTGGCCTTCTTCGGTGATCCCGAGTACGCGGCAGCCTCCGAGCGGGTCAACGCCTGGCTCACGACGGAGTGCGGTACCGGCTGAGCCCTGACGAAAGCCCGACGGGTTCGCTCGCTAGGGTCGATGCCGATCTCAGCTCATGAACGAACCCCGACCTCAACCTGATGTGCGACGCTGGGTACCGGCGATTGCCGCGCTCGGTGTCCTCCTGATCGTCGTCGTTGCGGCAGCGTTCGTTGGGGACGACGACGACACGAACCAAACCACCGATCCCACGAACAACTCCGGCGATGCAATCGCTGGCCTCACCGTGCCGGTCAGCACGCTGCCGGCGATCGGCACGGATTCGTCCGCAGTGCCGATCCTCAAGACCAGCATCGGTCGGGTCCTCGGATACGGGATGGTCGGCGACGACGTCACCGCGCTGCAATCGAGGTTGATCCAACTCGGGTTCGCCCCCGGGGTCGCCGACGGTCTGTTCGGCGATCAAACCCGACAGGCCGTTTGGGCATTCGAGAAGCTCGTCCTCGGCACCCCCCGCGCCGAAGCCACGGGCACGGTCGACAACAGTTCGTGGCAACGGATGCAGGACCCGATCGTGATCCAGCCGCGACGAACCGGATCAGGCACCCACATCGAGATCTATCTCCCGGAACAGGTCACGGCGGTCTTCACCGACGGCATCGCAACCTTGGTCATCCACGTTTCCAGCGGAACCGGTGAGGAGTGGTGCGAGACAGTGAAGCTCGACACCGACGCTCGAGGGAACAAGCTAGACCCACCCCTAGACAAGGCGGTCTGCGGCGTTTCGACGACGCCTGGTGGGGTTTTCAACGTCGACCGGCAGATCACGGGCAAGCGCAACGGACCGCTCGGCGGGATGGACAACCCGGTCTACTTCAACTACGGCATTGCGCTGCACGGAGCCCAGAACGTGCCACTCGAGCCCGCATCGCACGGTTGTATCCGGATGCACAAGACGATCTCGGAAACCTTCCAGTCGTTCATCGACATCGGTGACCGGGTCTATGTTTGGGGCGAGGACGGCAGGCAGCCCGAGGAGTACACCGAACGGGAGAGCCTGCCCGTCTTCAACTATCCGGATCCGAATGCGACGACCACCACGACTTCGAGATCAGCCCGCTGGCGGCGGCGTCGCTCGGCATTTCGCTCAATTCGGCGGCTTTCTCGGCGGAGATCTATCGGGCCGGCATCCAGTCGATCGACCGGGGCCAGTGGGATGGCGCCCGCGCGCTCGGCATGCGGTC
>JANOEM010000140.1:0-1690 GCA_031413195.1 Actinomycetes bacterium | reverse complement strand
GTCAGGCCTTGTACGTCGGCTTCACTGAGCGCGTGTTCGATGACGTTCAAGAACCCGGCATCGTTTGGAGCGTCGGCTTCCTTCCACGTTCCTGGCCCGAACTGCGTCGAGCTATACCGAACAACTTTCTGGGTGATATCTGGGGCGTACAGCTTGCGCTGGATCTTAGTGAGATCGGGGCCAGCCTCAAAGCCAGTGTCAATGCGGGTGTTCACTGGATCGAACACCCCCACCGGAAATGTCGTTATCCAGTGGTGAATGTACTGGCCCGAGTCCGTTTCAAGGACGAAGTAGGGCAGCGCACCGTACAATGTGTCTGCGCTCCACGACGAGTTCGCGGTCATGCGAACATACTTGGTCGGCGCGACAGGGGCAGAGATAGAGTCGCCAAAGGCGTCAGCACGGATACCCGTGGGCATCGACGTTTGATAGCCGTAACCAGAGGGCACCGCTACGCGCAGCGATCCACCGAGCGAATACAGACCATGGGTGTTGGGTGGCAGTTCACCAAACTCAAGCAAGCCGTCGCGGCGTTTGTATCCCCCACCGGTGTCGAGGTCGACGTTCAGCGCGTCGTAGGCCGACGCGGGGTCAGCGGCGGACTGCAGGTTTCGGCGGTCGATGCCCTTCGCTGGCGCGGCATTGCCGTCCAGCGTACCGGGGAAGACCATCATCGATCGTTTAGAAGGCATGGATTATCCGAGTACCGACGACAACAGTCCTAGTGTGCCAAACATTAAGACCCACGGGTTCCAGCCGTCGCTATATTCTACTCCTGGTCCGATGTTGCCGTTCTGTCCCCCGAGGGGGACTTTCTGAACGCGGAGATAATGCGACTGGCGTCCGCCGACATTGAATACACGACCCGGTCCCTGCTTGGCTACGATGCGGGCAACGTATTGCGCGTGCATCTGCCGAGCTTCCTGAACCCCCGGTTGCTGATAATGCACTTTACCGAGGATGGTGGCACGTTGGATGATTACTTCAGAATCAAACGGCAGCAAGTCGCCGTCATCGCGATAGATCGGCACGCGACGCTGGTAGAAAATCGCGAGCTTCGTGAACACATCAGTCGGCGCAGGAATAATCTGGATCTCACGATCGACGACACGCCACCGAGTAGGCAGACCAATCTTTGCGAGAAGCTCTGGGTCCGTCGAGTCGCCCGGCCAGTCTTGCACCTGGATACCACCGGCCATCGGATACCGACGCCCGTTCTTGTCGACGACTTCCATGGTGAAGCTGCCCATGGTCGTCTCGTCGGGAAACTCGTAGCGATCCTGGCCGGTGATCAGGGACAAGAACAATTCAAACAGTGTATCTGTCCAACCAACTTCGAGGGCGAGTTCGTTGGTGGCCTGCTGGATGAACGAGTTGATCCGCTTGACGCCGCGAGTGACCGCAGTGCCTTGATCAGCGAAACCCAAGCGGGTCATGACTTCCGCCCGCGCATCAGCGAGCGTGTATTGGGCTACGAAAGCCATGACCTACCTCCAGTTTACACGGCTGCGATGATCTCGGCAGCCGACGCGAGAATGTCATCACTGATGCTAGGAGTGATGCCATCGACGGATTCGAGTTGATCTAGCGTCAAGGCTGCGACGGCTTCGATCGATCGGTAGCCTGCGTCGTACAGAGCTTCGGCGATTGCAGGAGTTACCTGTTCGATCTTGTTCAGACCGTCGAGTCC
>JANOEM010000139.1:0-5675 GCA_031413195.1 Actinomycetes bacterium | reverse complement strand
GATGGACGAGCCACTGTCGAACCTCGACGCCAAGTTGCGGGTCCAGACCCGTGCCGAGATCTCGCGGTTGCAGCGCCGGCTCGGGATCACGACCATGTACGTGACCCACGATCAGGTCGAGGCAATGACGATGGGGGACCGAGTCGCCGTCTTGCGCCGCGGGTACCTGATGCAATGCGCTTCGCCGCAGGAGCTCTACCACACGCCGGACAACCTGTTCGTGGGCCAGTTCATCGGCTCGCCTTCGATGAACGTGATGAAAGCCACCGTGGTCGAAGTCGACGGTCAGCCGGCGCTGAGCATCGGTTCGCAGACACTGCATCTCGACCAGGCTGCGCTCTCACGGCTGCCGGGTCTGCCGGCCATGATCGGGCGCGAGGTCGCGTTCGGCATCCGCCCGGAGGCAATGGGCAGAGAAGGCACTGGATCGCTCGTTGCGGACGTCGAATTGGTCGAGATGTTGGGAGCAGAGTTGCACGTCCACGCGATGATCGAGGCGCCGTCGGTGAAGCAGACCGACGAAGGTGTCGAGATCGGCTCCGAGGCCTCGTCGATGATCGTTGCGTCGCTCGATCCTCGGCAACGGGTCGAGATCGGTGAGCCGATCACTCTCGTCGTGGACACCACCCGGATCCATCTCTTCGACTTGGCCACCGGCGATGCAATCGGGTTCACCGTCGCCTGATTGGTCAGATAGCATCTTCGGCGGAGAGCTGCCAGAGCGGCCGAATGGGGCGCCCTGCTAAGGCGTTGATCGTGTCAAAATGATCCGTGGGTTCAAATCCCACGCTCTCCGCCATCGTGATCTGTGAGATCTCGACAGGACCCGAACCCAACTGGGTTCGGGTCCTTGCATTTTTCGGGTGCGCGGTTTTGTTGCAATCTGATGACGACACGTGTAGACATTCTGTAATGAAGTGAGCCATACGAGCAGTCGTGTGGGGGGCGAACCTCGCCCCTCCATCGCCCAGCACGGGTCGGCCGACAACGTTGTCGGTCCCGTGGCGGACGTGAAAGGGACAGAGAATGCCTCAAGATGATGATCATGGTTCCGACGACTACGGCTTCTGGGACGGCGACCGCGATCGGTCCGCGACCGGACCTATCCCGCGTTTGCCGAGGAATGGATCGATCGGGCGGAGCCGTCCGGCCACGCCGCCGAACTACCTGTTGCGCCGCGTCGCTGTAGCCGCTGCGTTCACGGTCGTAGCTGTGCCAGTCGCGATGTCAATGGGGGACTCGGGCAAGGACACGACCCAGATCTCGGCCGGGCCGTCGCCGTCGGTTTCCGAATCGGCGATCGCAACGGTCGCTGCACCTGCTTCGCCCGTAACGCAGGCCATGGATCCGGCGCTTGCGGCTGGCTCGCCGGTGGAACCCGCCTCGGTCGGGCAGGCTGCCACGGTTGCCGGTGGTGTCGACCCGGCCACGACGGCGGTCCCCGCGGTGGCCGTCGTACCTGTGCCAGTCGGCGGCGTCGCCGCCCCCAGCGTTGCCCCGTTACCGTCCTCGTCGACTCCGCCACGTGCGGAAACCGAGGTCACGGTCAGCGCTGCCCCCGCGCCGACTGTGCAGCAGACCGCTCCGCCGGCGACGAACTCCTCGCCGACCGAGCCGCCGACGACTGAGAAGCAGCCGTGCGCAATCGAGTACGAGGTCGTCCCCGGTGACTACTGGATCCTCATCGCCGACAAGGTCAGTGTTCGCCTTTCCGAAGCCCTGAACGCAAACGACGCAACGGTCGACACCCCGCTCTACCCCGGTCGAGCCATCTGCCTTCCGGCCGACGCTTCTCCGCCGACGACGGAGAGGGTTCCTACCACAACCGCGAAGCCGACGCCGACGACGTCCGCGCCATCGACGTCTGCCGCAACGAAACCGGCTGTCACGAAGCCCGCTGCAACAGCCGCGCCGGCTACCACCGCTCCCTCGACGATTCCCGTACCGCCGCCGAACAACTACTCCAAGACCCAGGTCCAACAGATCATTCGCGACGTCTGGCCTGACGAGCTCGAGGACGAGGCGATCCGAATCGCAACACGCGAGAGCAACCTGATCCCGACGGTGCGTAACTCGTGTTGCCTCGGACTGTTCCAGCTCTACTGGAAGGTGCACAAGGGTTGGATGACCTCTGCCGGCGTCACTTCGTCCGATCAGCTGTATGACCCCACGGTGAATGCCTACATGGCCTATGCGATGTACCTGCGTGCTGGCGGCTGGGGCCCCTGGCTCTGATCCCCAAAATTTCGCGCCCTGGCAACGTTGGGGACTTGCACGCTCCAGCCGGTTCGCGGGGTTTGGGGAACGCGCTACTGTTTTCATCGACGGACCGGCCGGGGGGTCACCGTCTCTCGTCGAGGGGGTTTCCGATGATCCGTTTTCTGGCCGCTACCGCAGTGGTGTCACTGCTCGTGTCCACTGCGCCGACTGCCGCGGACGCCGGGGGACATCCACCCCCGTCCCGCTTTACGCCTGGTGCGGCCGGTGTGGGTGATCCGTACTACCCGCTCGATGGCAACGGCGGGTACGACGTTCGGCACTACGCACTCGACATCACCTACGACCCTGCCTCCGACGTTCTCGTGGGCGTCGCAACGATTCGAGCGAAAGCGACGCAGAACCTGTCGTCGTTCAACCTCGACCTCGAAGGACTGACCGTGCGTTCCGTCACGGTCAACAACAGGACGGCTTCATTCAGTCGCGACGCACACGAACTGACGATCGTTCCGGCACGTGGTCTGAACAAGCGGTCGGACTTCGTGGTGGTGGTGCGCTACGACGGAATTCCCCAGTCGGTGGTTGATCCGGTTCTCGGAAGTATCTCCGGCTTCATCGCCACCGACGACGGCGCGTTGATCGCCGGACAGCCCCACGTCGCCGCTACGTGGTTCCCCGTCAACGATCACCCCAGCGATGCTGCGTCGTACATCTTCGACGTCACTGTGCCGGAGGGACTCGAAGCAGTCGCCAACGGTGTGCTGACCAAGCAGCGCACACGAAACGGGTGGACGACGTGGACATGGGATGCGAAGGAGCCCATGGCTTCGTACCTCACGACCGCGACAATCGGTGACTTCGACCTCCACGCCTACAAGGCGAATGGGATCAAGTATTGGGATGCGATCGACCCCGACCTGTTTGTACCGCCGGTTGTGCCGCACACGGGCGAACAGGTCCTGTTGACACAGCAGGCCGACTCGTCGTACCAGCGCGTCACGCGCACGTTGGCGGTGCCGGCGGAGGGCGCCGATCTCACGTTCTGGGTTGCCCGGTCGACCGAGCCCGACTGGGACTACTTCTTCGTCGAGGCGCGCCACGCGGGCGGCGCTGACTGGACCACCCTGCCCGAGGCAAGCGGGATCACGAGCGGCAGCACGGGCCTCTCGTGCCCCTATTGGCATTCGATCCACCCGTTCCTGACGAACTATCAGACGGACAACGGCGACGATACATGCTCGCCGCTCGGCACCTCCCCAGCCACTGGAAGTTGGAATGCGGTGACCGGCGAGTCATCCGAGTGGACGCTGTGGACGATCGATCTCGGCGCCTACGCAGGAAGCGATGTCGAGATTTCGCTGGCATACGCGAGCGATGACGTCTTCCAACTCCCCGGTGTCGCTGTGGACGACATCGTCGTGTCTACCGGCGAAGGGAGCACGTCGTTCGAAGCCGACGGCGACGCATTGGACGGTTGGGTCGTCTCCGGGCCTCCTGCGGATAGCCCGGGCAACTCTGGCGACTGGTTCATCGGTGGTGCCGCGGACCTGCCGCCAGCGCTGGGCCAGATCGCGATCGACGCGTTCGCCCGCCAGCCGGAGATCATCGACTTCCTGGCCGGCTACTTCGGCCCCTACCCGTTCAAGGCTTCGGGTGGGATCGTCGACGATGTCGAAGGGTTGGGCTTCGCATTGGAGACTCAGACCCGTCCGGTGTACTCGAAAGATTTCTTCACCGATCCGGTGAGGGCGAGTTTCGTGATCGTTCACGAGCAGACCCACCAGTGGTTCGGCGACAACTTGCGGTTGCAACTCTGGCAGGACATCTGGCTCAACGAGGGTTTCGCTACGTACGCGGAGTGGCTCTGGAACGAGCACGAAGGATTCAACACGCCACAGGAGATCTTCGATTTCTTCGCGACGGACGTCCCACCGGACGACCCATTGTGGTCGCTCACCATCGGCGATCCCGGCCCGGACCGCCTCTTCGATGGGGCGGTCTACACTCGCGGCGCATTGACCCTGCAGGCGCTGCGAATCGAGGTCGGCGATGACGCCTTCTTCAAGATCCTGCGTAAGTGGGCCAAGCAGCAAGCTGGAGACACCGTCACCACGGCCGAGTTCATTGCGCTCGCGGAGTCGATCTCTGGCCAGGAGTTGGATGCGTTGTTCGACACCTGGCTCTACACAGCCACGAAGCCCGATGTCGCACCCGTCGCCACCGCGGCCCGGGCGGCGGCAGTTGTAGCGGGTGTGGCCGGAGCGAGCCCCGCCCGCTCACCGATGAGTCAGTGGGGCATCGACAAGATCTGAACCGCTCACCGGTTTTCGATGAATCGGCCGCGAATTCAGCGCTTGGGGTTGTCAGCGTTGAGGCGTTTGCGCTCGCCTTGAACGTGACCGTGACCGAGTCGGCGCTGCCTGGCTTCGTCACCGTGTTCCCGTGCGGGACTACGCAGCCGAACGCCTCGAACGTCAACTTCACGGCAGGTGCGACGGTGGCCAACGCTGTGCTCGTCAAGGTCGGCAAGGCGTACCTCGATGTCGCCGCGGGCGTCATCAAGAACGAGAGCGGTGAGGGCAAGGTCTGCCTGTTCACCTCCGTCGATACCCACCTCATCGTTGATGCGGCCGGTCCGGCTGATGACGGATTTGTCACGGTCTACCCGTGCGACGGTCCGAAGCCGGCGACATCGAGCCTGAACTACTCCGGCGGTGCCACCGTCGCCAACGCCGTCATCACCAAGGTGTCGGCGGCGGGAACGGTGTGTTTGTTCACCTCCCAATCGACCGACCTCATCGCTGACGTCACCGGCGAGTTCAGCTGACGTTCATCCACAGCGGGCCCCGACGCTCATGACCAAACGAGATTGTGGGTGCCAGTCGGGTGGCACTTCCACTACACTGACCAACCGACATATGCACTCGTAGCTCAATGGATAGAGCACTTGACTACGGATCAAGCGGTTGGATGTTCGAGTCATCCCGAGTGCGCCAAACAGATCTGGTTCTTGAGCAGCAGTGAAACGATCCGGGGGCCCCGCTGAACGAGCGGGGCCTTCGGGTGTTTTCGCCCCGTGTATCGGTGATGTATCAAGGAGGTCTCCTGTGGCGTGGAAGCCAACAGGCCGTCCCACCGTGCGGCAGGCGCGTGAGAAGTGGGAGGGCACACCTGATATGCGGTTGATGCCGTTCCTCTTACGAGCCACATCGCGACTGGATCTGGCCGGCTGGACGCTTCGCTCGGAAGTCAACCATGACGGTGACAGGGCATTCGGGAGACACACCCGGCCAGACCCCGAACGCTACGAATACCTCGTGGCGTGTGCATAGACTGCCGGCGCCGGCACGATTGCCTCGTTCGACAAGGCCATCGATCGCGTCACCACCGTGACCCGGATGGAACCTTGACCCGAGCCGAGCTGCCGCTACCCGCTCGTAGTTCTGCATCGTCGAAAG
>JANOEM010000138.1:0-1573 GCA_031413195.1 Actinomycetes bacterium | reverse complement strand
CGGAACCTGAGATTTCCCGATTCGTAGTTTTCCCGATTCGTGCCCTCGCAGCACTCAGTACGGCGAGGAGGACAGCATGTCACCGGCACCCGCTACAGCCGACAACTTTCGCGCCCGCGCCGCTGCGCTCCGCGCCACCGCGACGAACCTCGACAGCTGTGCAGCGCTCGATCTGTATCAGCGGGCCGGGTCAGAGGTCTGGGAAGGAGCAACACCTCGGCGATGCCGCGAGGACCTGCTCGACACGCGTTCGCGTCTGCTGGGCGCAATCACCGACCTGAGGCGAATCGCCAGAGTGTTGGACGAACGCGCCGGCCAGGTTTCAGCGACCCCATCTTCGACACTGACTGCCTCGTCGACATGACGGGCGGATTCATGGGCTATGACAACGACCTGGTCGGTTGCCTGCTCGACGCGATGGAACGGGCGGAGACAGAGTTGGCCGGCGTCCGCATCGGCGATCCGGATGCGGGTCACGTCGGGCAACGGATCGCTGCTGTTCAGGTGTGCCTGCGGGACAACTGGATTCCGTTCGCCCGTGGGCTCACGTCGTGCGAGGTCATGTCCGGGTACACGCCGACCACCATTGCCGATGACGACTTGGTCAATTGCCTGCTCGGCACGATGATTGCCGACCGCGGGTGGCGAACCAGTACGGATGCGCTCACCGAAAATCGTCGGGCATTGACGGATCACGAGGCAACAGAACTCGCGCTGTGGTTGGCCGGCCACGACGGACGCTTCGACGAGGAACAGTTGAAGTTCCTGCGGAGCCGCCTCCTCCAGATCTCTGCGTCGTCGTCTCTTTCGAGTTCCTTCATGACCGGGTTGACCGCTGACGGGCCGACCGCTACGGGAATGGCCTCTACAGGACTGGCATCGCTCGTCGACCGGCTCGGCGGAGCACGAACAGATCTGATGATCAAAAACGTGGGTGGAGGATTGAGTGAGCAGCAGTGGAACGAGGTCGCCGATATCGACGGCGCGGTCGAAAACCTGGGTGAGGTCGTCCTCGGAGATCGAGCCGCGCGGGGTACCCGGTCGCAGGTCGGTGATCTCCTCGGCGGGATGGAGCCCTACGGCGCCGCCCTCCTCGCCCAACACCTCGGTCTCGATGCCGACGAGTTGGCAACCGTCGCAGTTTCGCTGATCGCACGCGAGCAACTCGACCTCACGACAGACGCGTACGCCTGCGGCATTCGAGCCGCCGACGTGCTGATGACCACAGTCCTTGCCACCGCGAACGGCCCCGGCAGGTTCGTCGTGGCAGCAGCCGGCGCACCCGGACTCCTCGTGGCAAGCGCGTTCGACCCGCGAATCTCGAATCAGATCCTGATCGAAGGCACGACTCCCGGTGTGCTGTCGATTGCGGAACAGGCGCTGGCGATCCCACCGATCGTCGACTTCGTCATTGCGGTGACCAGCCGACCGGTCGAGCCCTACGCCGACCGGAACCCGGAGATCTTCACCGTCACTGCGACGATGCTGACCCCATACCTGCTGCAGTACTTCACCGATCCTGGCAACCCGTTTCGACTGAGCCGCGATCGTCAACAACGGGCGTGGGAGTTCA
>JANOEM010000137.1:0-5897 GCA_031413195.1 Actinomycetes bacterium | reverse complement strand
CGTGCTCGACGTCGGTCTGTACAACGACGTGACGACGAGGTCGCGTGCTGATTCCCGCCCGTGGCGCCCGATGCCCCCTGGTTCGGTCATGTCGCCGTATGCGCCTACTGATCCGAGCGACGAGGTGGCGATGTTCTCGATCGTCGAGCGCTCCAGTGGTGACCTCGCTGGCGAGGCGCTGCTGTGGGGCATCGACCTACACAGTCGTCGGGCTCATGTCGGGCTTGCACTGCTGCCCCCATTTCGTGGGCGCCGACTGGCCAGCGACGTCCTCGGGGTCCTCGCTTGGTATGGGTTCACGGTTCGTGGCCTACACCGGTTGCAGATCGAGACGTTGGCGAGCAACACCGCGATGCTCAACGCCGCGCGTCGAGCGGGATTCGCCCACGAAGGAACCCTGAGCGAATCAGCGTGGGTGTTGGGCGACTACGTCGACGAGGTCGTGCTCGGGCTCGTCGCAGACCGAACCTCGCCAAGTCGACACAGCCAACATCAGGCTCCCCTGACGCCGCCCGGGGTGGGTGAGTAGGGGCGATCCGCGGCGTTTCCTTCTAACGGACCCGGGAACCAGGACGAGCGCCGCGCTGCTTGCTGACGAGATCCGGTCGATGCCGACGGCGGCCGACGTGAGCGAAGTCATCGCCGGACTGGTCGCCGCACCCGTCTGACCGGAAGCGCATAGTGCCCGATCCCGAGCGCACCCTCCAGCGACCTATCGGCAGATCTGCGCTACTCGTCCTCGGCGAGAATCACTCTGCGCACGGTCCGCCATACCAGTCCATCCAGTTCGATGACGTGGAGCGAGTTGACCTCGATACCGGTGTCGAGCTGCCAGGTTTCGAGCGTCGACCAGGCCGCCTCGGCCCTGTCGAGTGGTGTCGTTCGTGGATGTGTCAGTGTCACGTGTGGATGGAACGGCATGTCCGGCTGGTTGTGGATCGAGAGAGCTTCGCGGAGCGCTCTCAGGGTTCCATGGCAGTCATCTACGTCGAGGTAGATGCCGAGTGATGGCTCGCCCCAATACCGAGCTCGCCCAATCCGTACGCGGAGGGGCTGAGCGTTCTGAAGCGACTCCACCTTTGAGAGCTGATCGTCGCTCAGGTCATGGCAGATGGTGAAGTGTCCGTCGATCGTGTCGGACATCTCGGGGTCCCACCGTCGCCGCACGGAGTCCACCACGTCGCGGAGCGGCTGAGGCAGAAACGCGGTCAGTTGACGATGCCTACCGCGATCAACCACGACCCGAACCTAACGCCCGGGGTGGGCACCGTTGTCCAGCGGGCATAGCGGCAGCTACGCACCCGCCGTGGCCACCAGTGACTTCCGATACCGGATGTCGGTGACAGTGACACCGAGAATGTCCTCCGTAGAGACGCCTCCATCAGCGAACCAGCCCTCGGATTCATAGAGGGCCCGCGCTCGCTCATTCTCGGGCACCACCCAGAGCACTACCTCGTCGTAGCCCATGGATACGAGCCTCTCCGTCACGCCACGCAACAGAACTCGCCCGATGCCCTGTCCCCAATGATCAGGGTCCAGGTTCATGGCATACAGCTCCCCGCACGAGGACGGCGCGGCGGGTGCACCCTTCGCGCCGAAGGCTGCGAACCCGACCACCACCTCGGCCACGACAGCAACCAACAGCGGGTGTAGATCTGAGCGTGACAGACGGCTGTGCCACATCTCGACTCGATCCTCTGCCACGAGCCCGTCGAGGTACTCGTCCGGCATCACGCCCCGATACGCGCTCTGCCAGGCTCGAACATGAAGGTGACCCATCGCAGTGGCATCAGCCACCGCCGCATCTCGGATCATCACGTCCTGAACGCTCATGACAGCACAGATTGCCCGAGGTGGCCTGGCCTTGTCCAGCGACCTAACGGCAGTTTGGGCGCTGGCTCACCTGCGCGAGGAGCAAGTTGTCAGCCGGACCCTGCCCGGTAGCCGACGACCATGATGTGCGATGTCGCCCCCATGAGGGCGGGCTCGGACTCGACCGCTCTCGCAGCGAAGAGTTGGTTGTCGAGATCCTCAGGGTCCTCGACGATCCAGGTCGGCCCCTCGACGGCGAACAGACTCACATCGACCAGGCCTGCGGCGATTGCCTCGTCACGGAGTTCTTCGGGACGGTGGAAGTATGCGGTCGTGAAGAACTCGGGTCTGGTCTGCACGTCAGGGTTGCGGTGCTGACCTGACTCGAGGTCACGTTGCACGATCGGCCGAAAGACTTCGTCGTCAAGGTTTCGCCGCTTGAGTCCATCCATGAGCGACGCGAACCGGGAGATCCCCACTGCGACGACGACACCGCCCGCACGCACGACCCGTCGCGCCTCGGCCAGCGCGTTGACGCGGTCTGATGCTTCGGTGAGGTGGTAGAGCGGGCCCAGCAGCAGCACAGCATCTGCACCCGGAGCGACGCCGGAGAGGTCCCGAGCGTCTCCCAATTCGGACGTCAGCCTGCTGAGATTCCGGTGTCGCGCAATCTCGACGATCTGCTCCATGTGTCGCTCGATCGGCTCGACGACATGTACCTGGAAACCACGTTCGACGAGCGGTACTGCATACACACCGGTGCCTCCTCCCACGTCAACGATCCGACCGGGCGGCGGCGGCAGATGTCGATCAAGGAGTTCCAGCGTTCGAACGAACTCCAGACGCGGTCGACCCTCGATGAATAGACGCGACGACTCGAATCCGAGTGCGTAGTGAGCAGCAATGTCTGGATCGACCACCGTGTGAGCTTCGCACGTCGGACGGGATGGGAAGCCGCGAGATTCGACGGGCGTCGTGCTGATCGTCGACACAAACGGCCGGCGCCAACCAAGGCTCGAACCGCTGGCAACGGCGTTCACTGACGTTAACCAGGTAGCGCCTAATGCCCGATCGTCGCACCCGATGCAAGCGCAAACGCGCATACAGAACAAGGAGCGCCGAGCGGCAGGTATGGGCGGGGGCGACATGGGCCCTCAATCGCCGCGGTGAGGCTTTGGGCAGTCGGGGCGGCAAAGATCGTGCCATGGAGCCAATGGTCACGCCCCGGCTGATCGTCGTCAGGGGCCCGTCGGGCTCAGGCAAGTCGACCGTGGCCCGCCGGCTGTTCGAGCGTGCGGTTCGGCGAGTCTGCCTGATCGAGCAGGATCATTACCGATTCATCTTTCGACCGGCCGGGGGCGGGAACCTGCCGAACTCGGCGACGATTCATCGGATGATCGAGCAGAACGTGATTTCCGCACTGACCGACGGATACGACGTGATCCTCGAAGGCATTCTGAGTCAGCGGTCCTATGGCCTGGTTCTGGACCGCCTTTTCTCGGCAGGCGTGTCCGAGAACTTCCTGTACTCGTTCGACGTCACCATCGACGAGACCCTTCGTCGACATCGCACGCGACTCGCGACCGACTGTGGCTTCACCGAGGACGACATGCGGGACTGGTACCCGCACGCGCACCGTTGGGGGCACGAGCTCGAGCGATTGATTCCCGAGTCCTCGTCGATCGGCGACATCGTGAGTCGAATTGCACAGGACGCGCTCCGGATGAGCGGAACCGATACCGACGCGTCACCCTGAGGAGGGGATCTCAGGCGTGTCGATCGCTCGCAGTCCGCTGGTGTGTGCGGCGACCGGTAGCGCCGAATGCCCGAACCGGGCGGCGTGTCCAGCGACCTATCGGCAGATCTGCGTGCGTCAGTGGAGCACACGAGACCCTGCCCGATGTCAACACGGGATGCGCTGAGTGCGATGAGTCGCTCGACCTCGGCGTGCTGATCGTCAGTCGGAAGTCGAGGTGAAGGCGGTTCTTGAACTGTTTGCTTTCGTCGTCGGCTCGTCGAGTGTGGTGGCACGATGGTGTCGATGACGACCACGAATGGCCTCGCGCCCGGTCGTCCATGCCGGAGGTGGCGGGGGCGTTGTCGCGTGTCGGCTTCAGATAGGCGTGATCACCGTGTCACCCGCGATGGCGGCAACCACGTCTGTAACGGGTAGGTGGCGATCAGCTGCCACTCGAACACAAAGGAGATTCCAATGATCCCCAATTCCACCCGAACACCGCGTGCCCGACTGCTCGTGGCACTCGTCGCGCTCACCGGCCTGATCAGCCTGGCCAGCCCTCTCGATGGCGCCGAAGCGGCCCCCAAGCCGCCGCCGGGCCCCCGCAACATCTTCTAGCCTGAGTGACCAGGCGCGTTTACTGCCACGACGATCGAGCCGAATGCCCGAACTGGAGGCCCTCGTCCAGCGATCAGATCGGCAGTTCGGTGCGGCTTCCGCCTGCGGCTGAGTCGGTCAGCTTGCGTCGGAGGTCCGCGCGCCGTCGCCTGGCGCGTTGCGCGTGCCGCTCGCATCTTGTTTCGTTCCCACGATGCACCGCGCCACGCCCGGAACCCGGACCGTGCCGTCCTTCTCGAACGAGCTCACCTTTGCAATGGCAATCTCCCGGATCCGCTCTCGCGCCGGTTCGTCGACCTGCTGAAGCGCCGCCCCTGCGAGCGAGACGTGCTCGCTGATCATCTCCCAATATTGTGAGGGCGATCGCGTCACGAGTTCGACGTCGACGTCCCACTCGGCCACGTCGCGCAGCCCCGCGCGCTCGTACATGGCACTGACATATCTCGGGGCAGCGCACCGAAACATGTTCGGCCCATCTGGGGCGGGTGGCGGCAACACCAACTCGGTCGCAATTGCCTGCATGGCGATCGACGTCCATGGATTCTTCTCGGGCTTTACCCATACCGACGAGCAGAGACGTCCGCCCGGCTTGAGCACGCGCGCGAACTCGGCCGTCGCCTTGGCCACGTCGGGGAAGAACATGTACCCGAAACGCACGGAGACGCTATCGAATGTGGCGTCGTTGAACGGCAGATCATCGGCGCTGCACACCCTCGTCTCGACGTTGGCGACCCCTTGCGCGCTAGCTCGTCGCGCGGCGACGTCCAGCATCTCCGCTACGAGGTCGGTCAAGACGACTCGTCCCTTGGGCGACAGTCTTGCGATGCTCAAACCCGGCTCACCTGTGCCCGACGCGATGTCGAGATGCTGATGATCCTCAGCGATGTCGAGACGATCGATCATCGCTGCACTGACCGGGCCCAGCTGATCCATGATGACCGAGTCCCACTTCTCCCAGCCCGCAGAGAGGCGGGCCCACGCCACTCGCTGAACCTCTCGGATCTCATCGGCGCTCGACATCGGCCCTCCCGCCATCGGTCCATCCACCGAGCATGGAGGCACTCCGAGGCACGAGCGCATAGTGCCCGAACTGGAAGCCCTTGTCCAGCGAGCCGAGCGGCAGATTTGTGCGGTCTCAGCCAGACACGGACCCGCTCGGATTGAACACGGCGACTTCCGTGCCACACTCCGACGGAATACTCCACTGGTCGCCGACGAACAGGTAGCCGCCACCACCACTGATCGTGTCTCCCACCTCGAACGTCTGACCGCCACGGGTAACCACGCCGAGCCCATCGCTCGACGCTGTCGTTCCCGCCGGCCACACCACCGGCCACAACAGTCCTCCATCGCCTTGAAGCATGAAGCAGTCGAGCGCCCCGTTGTACGTCAGTTCGCCAGCGACGATTGCCTCCAGCAACGTCGATTCGACGCCGGGGATCAAGCTCGACAATGGCGGTGCCCAAACAGTTGGGAGGTCGGTCGCCGCCGTCGACGCTGATTCGCTTGATTGCGAGTTGGTCGTCGGCGATGCGTTGTCCGTCTCAGGTGCCGCAACGGCTGCTGACCGGTCCACGTCTGTTGTTGCGGTCAACGACTCAGAGGTGGCGTCGGACGAACAGCCGACCACGGCGCCTGCAAGGAGGAGCAGAGCTGCTCGCCTCCGATGCCACACCATGCGCTCAGAATGCCGGAAGTGGCAGGCGTTGTCCAGCGAGCAGAGCGGCAG